>JAOAAF010000086.1:0-9723 GCA_026419015.1 Spirochaetota bacterium | reverse complement strand
CCATTGAAAGTTGTCGAATGGTCAGTTTATTGCCATTGATATCCAAAACAACAGATGAACCGGCTGCGGTGCTTATTTTCGTTCCCACTTCAAGCTTCTGATTAACCGTAAGCGGTTTCCATTCCTTGCCCACTTTATATGCGGCTGTGCCATTTATTTGCTCAACAGTGATTACCGCAAAGGCTGGCATAAGCATGCATAGTATGATTAATATCGATGTTGTTGCAGTATAATGAATACGCATATAATCCTCCTCGCGCGTGACAATGTATGATTCAATTGTTAAATGAATATATCGCGCAAGAATGCTGTTAATGTAAAAAATAATTGATTGATGAAATTTTTATTTTGATTTTTTTCTAACTTGTCAAGTTAATTATTTGCACCAATTATATTTTTTTTAGTAAATAGAATATCTTTGACAATTGAAATTATTATTTTCATAAAAACGTTTTTAAGGAAAATTCCATGTACAGCGATTCACAAAACAGTCCATTTGGGTTGAATAATAAAAGCAATTCGCATGAAATTATCATACGAGGGGTATTTGAAAAATCTGATTGGAGTTGACATTTTCCTTTGGCATGATATGAATGATGCGGTAAGGAGAAATGCGCTTCCCGTCGTGTAATGAAATAATAAAGAAATCTTTTTGGATATTCGAGGAGCAACACATCGTGCGAAAGGAAGTGAAAAATATTTTGTTTGGGGAAAACAATATGAATGCATTTAAAGTTTGCGCGTTTTATTTCATTTTGATGATTCTTTTGATGTACACATCGAAGGTTGTTGCCACGTCGTTTGAAATGAGAATAACTCCTAGTTCTCAACTTACTGGCGCAGGACTTGACTTTTACGATTATGAAGCAACCTCCCAGAGGCTGACTGAGTATCTCAATCTTTTTGCACAAAAAAATAATGAAGTGATTCCATCGGGCTTGGTGTTAGCCAATGTATTGGGATATCCAAATGGGAGGGCAATGATAGGGATGTTCCCACACCTTACAGTAGGGATTACTGCGGGCATATCGACATATAAGCTTTTTCGCTATCAGGATTTCGAGACTGACAATCCAGAAGTTCCGGGGGCCGGAGCGAATGCTGCTGTGTTTTTCGGAACAGGTATTGATAAAAATATGGATATTATGTTCAAAATATTTGCATTGGGTTCATATTATGTGTACGATAGAGAAATTGAACAATCGGTTACACATGATGCCACGATCGAACGTGAGTTAAAGCTGACGATTACCGATAATAGCCTATATTCGTTTGGCGCAAAGACGCGCTATAATATTTTTCAGCCGCGTTCTCGAGGACTCATTTCATTTAGCGGTTTAAATGTCAACCTTTCTTTCGATTATTTGGCAGCAAGGTTTGCTGCACGGGGTGAATATAAAACTACAAAACAAGTTGATTTGACAATGCCTTTTATGGAGGGCACTCCGATTTCCACAGAAGTTCTGGCTACTGTAACTGGTTCGGCTGCTGTGCAATGGCACTTTTTCTCCATTACACCTGAAGTGATGGCGTATTTGAATATTCTTTACTTTTTGAACGTATATACTGGCTTCGCATTTTCAGTAAATCGGGGGGTCATCACCTTTGAAACAGATGCTACAGGGGCACTCATTAATACAGCCGATATTAAAGATCAATATAACACCATTCTGGTTCCCGCTAATTCGACGATTGCAACTGCGGTATTGCATGCTGACAGTTCAATGAAGCCAGTCGTATTTTTCCCACGTTATATTATTGGTTTAGAATTCGACTTCCTTTTGGTGAAAGTGGCACTTGAGGCTTCAACAGTGCTCACCAGCCCAGCCGATAGCTTTACGGCCCAGATTGGAGTTCGCACTGAACTATGATGCGACATGCAGTATGAAGTAATCTCATTGCATTCGGTGCATGATAGCCCCGAATGCGCGTTATGCGTTTAGTCCGACTATTTTATGACTGAGCGATACGAGATAATATTACAAATGCCGTTCTACAGGGCCGATGTAAATTTGTCGTGGCCTTCCTATTTTGAATGGTTTTGTGTCGTGCATTTCTTTCCATTGGGCTATCCAACCGGGAAGGCGTCCTATCGCAAACATTACTGGGTACATATTGGTTGGGATGCCAATCATTCGATAAAGGATACCACTGTAGAAGTCAACATTTGGATATAATTTTCGTTCAATGAAATATTCATCATTTAACGTTCTTTCTTCCAGTTCAAGCGCGATTTCGATGAGCGGATCTTTTATGTTTAATTTTCTCGATAAGATATCGCATTGGGCTTTGAGAATTCTTGCTCGCGGATCATAGCTTTTGTATACCCGATGGCCAAATCCGAAGAGACGAAATCGATTATCTTTATTTTTTGCTCTTTCGATGCATTCTCTTACTGAAAGTTTACCATTGTGTATTTCTTCGAGCATGTGGATTACTTCCTGATTTGCACCGCCATGGAGAGGACCCCATAGCGCACAAATACCGGCACATATCGACGAATAAAGATTTACCATGCTACTTCCCACCAAGCGTACTGTTGAAGTGCTGCAGTTTTGTTCGTGATCGGCATGGAGGATGAGCAAAATATTCATTGTTTTTTCAATATCGGGATCAATTTCATAGGGTTTGACAGGACTGTGAAACATCATGTAGAGAAAATTCGCACAATACTTTAAATCTGGTCGAGGATAAATAAATGGTTCGCCTATGGAGTGTTTGTACGAATATGCTGCGATGGTGCGTATTTTGGAAATCAATCTTGCTGCCATTAGATCAAACGTTTCAATATCAAACTCAGCAGGGAAATATTGCGGGTAATATACGGATAATGCATTGACCATCGTTGAAAGAATTGCCATTGGATGTGCGGTTAAGGGAAATCCATCGAAAAATCTCACCATCTCTTCATGAATCATCGAGTTTTCTGTAAGTCGCTGAGAAAAAGCCTTTTTTTCTTCTGGTGTTGGAAGATTCCCATAGATGAGAAGATATGCGGTTTCAGTGAAGCTTGTCTTTTCGGCAAGCTCTTCGATTGGGTAGCCACGGTAGCGCAAGATTCCCTTTTCGCCATCGATAAAGGTGATCGCAGAGAGGCACGAACCTGTGTTTTGATATCCAACATCGAGGGTAATGCACCCCGTGGTATCCCGAAGCGTTGAAATGTCAATAGCAATTTCTCCCTCAGTGCCTTTTACCAGTGGGAGTTCGTATTCTTTGTTATGAATAATTATCTTCGCTTTATCCATTTTTTTCATCCTTATTCTTAATGGTTGATTTGATTATTGTGTAAAGATTTTTAGATAGTTTATTTCTGTCAAGCTTTGTTCAAGATTGTAGATGAATTTTGAAAGATCAGATAATTATACTATAAAAAATTTTTCAATTTTTTAATATTTTACTAATATTCAATTGTATTTACCAGGTAACGGGTAAGATTAATTGTAACTAAATGGGTGTGAAGAAAGAATATATTAATTCGAATTTTTTACAAGAGTTGACAAATATTACATAATACAGATAAAGGGATGAGGCGCTTTTCCACGCGTTATGCGATGAAACGAGGAACAATTACCAATGATTGATGGAAGTGAATTTTCTCATTATGCATTGCTTTTAAAGCAAAAGGATATCTTTAATCAACTTCCAGAGGAAGACGTAGCAATATTAGCGCAATTGTGCGGAGTAAAACAATTTCAAAAAGGGGAAAGGATTTTTGAAAAGGGAAATAAAAGTCGTCAGTTTTTTTTGATTATAAATGGGGAAGTGACTATTTCGAGTTCGGTTGAAACCGATCATAAAGGAGATTATGCTTCTGCGGGGAGGGACATCGCTCGTTTCATTGAAGGAGAAATGTTTGGCGAATTTGAATTTTTTGAAAGGGATGTGCATACCGCATATGCATTGGCAACGGAAGATACTACATTGTTAGTTTTCCCAAGGGATGATATCGATGTAGAGCAAATTTTCGATGAGTATGCCCACATATTTGCGAAGATATATCACCGGTTAATTTCTGTGACGGCAAGCCGGCAGCGATTTACTCATCGCCTTATTAGCGAAAAAGCAGGATGGCTTGAGGAATTAAAAAAGCAAATGTTCATCGACAAGCTTACCAGCGTGTATAATCGAATGTATCTCGAAGATGAGCTTGCGAAAAATTTGAATATTCTTGGCGAACGATTTAGCCTTCTGGTCATCAAGCCCGATAATTTCAAACTTATCAATGATACATTTGGCCACGAAGCAGGCGATACAGCATTGCAAGCAATTGCGAAAAGATTACAAAGCATTTTGCGTCCGGGTGATTTTGCAGTAAGGTACCGCGGAAATGAGTTTATAATACTTATGCCGTTTACTCTACTGGATGAAGCAATAAAGTGTGCTCATGAAATGCATTCTGTAATGAATAGTTTTGATATCGGAAAAGCGATGCAAAAACAAAGCCTTTACCAGACATATAGCATTGGTGTGGCTGCGTATCCCGATCACGAAACGGATTTTTTAGAACTTGTGGAGAAAGCATTCACGAAAGTATTTGAACAGCGCGAAGCGGGAGGAAACGGCGTTCGTGTGGCACAAGCGGGGAGCGATGAACTTCTTAATTTTTTAAGAAAGGTGGGCATATTCTCTGCGCTGAAATTATCCGAACTTCATTTAGTTGCGCAACGACTTCAATTATGCCATTTTCCAAGAAATACCATTATTTTTAAAGAAAACCAGGAAGGGGATGAGCTTTTTATTATAAAATCTGGGAGCACTTCAGTGCGCATATGTTTACATGATGGTTCAGAAAAAGAAATCGCTTTGCTTAAGGCAGGAGAATTTTTTGGTGAAATGGCAATATTTGAAAATGCTCCTCGATCTGCAACCTGCATTGCTGCGGAAGATTGTGAAATTTTGTGCTTAAAGAAAGATGACTTTTTCGATCTCATGAAGCGCTCGCCGCATGCAGCAATATCCATCATGATGAGCATGTTGAACAAAACAACGGATCGTTTAAAAGCCAGTGGGCAGTTTGTCGCACAAATGGTTAAATGGGGCGAGGAGGCAAGCCTTCGCGCGGTAACGGATAAGCTGACGGGAGTGTTTAATCGGCGCTATATGGAAAGCGAACTTGAAAAACGATTTGAAGAGGCAAAAAACAATGGTAGTCCTATTGCAATGATAATGGCAGATATGGACTACTTTCGCGAAGTAAACGAGCTTTACAGCCATGAAATTGGCGATCGTTATATTGTGGAAGTTGCAAAGGTATTTCGGAATACCTTTCGAAAATCAGATATTATCGCTCGATATGGTGGGGATGAATTTACTATTCTTCTCCCGAATACTGATCTTGCAACTGCAATGCGCATTGCAGAAGATGTTCGCAAAAATGTTGAGCGTTTGGATTTTTTAAAAGACTTCGAAGGACCATTTCTTCAACTTTCTGTAAGTTTCGGCATTTCGTGTTATCCGCAAACTGCGGAAACGCTTTCCGAATTAAAGGAACAGGCAGATAAAGCGCTCTATGATGCCAAGCATGCGGGGAGAAATCGGGTTATGCATGCTCCATTGAAGCAACGGTGATCATATAATTTTAAATATTAAAACCACGACATCTGATTCTGGCGATGATATTCCCATAAAGGACGAAAACTTTTCGTTGATTATTTTTGCGATATCGGATGGTCGTAACCCCCGGTTTTCTTTCACAATGCTTCGCAGTCGATGTAAGCCAAACGGTTCGCCTTTTTGATTTTTTGAATTGATAAGCGCTTTTGAGTATAAAATTCCAATGTCACCTCGTAACAGGAATGTCCGCCCCATTCCGTATTCAGCATGCGAATCGTATCCAAGAGGAATGCCTTCAGTATCGAGCGAATCAAAATCATTTTTCTCAACGCGGTACAATTCGAGTGGAGGATAACCGGCATTGGTGTAAATTAATCGCATAGTTTTTACATCGTAATAAAAGTAATATGCTGTAACAAGTTCTCCTTTTCCATCTGTATAGGTATGTAAAACCGAATTGAGGCGTTGCATGATAGTGAAACTCGAAGGCGCATCGAATATACTTGAATGAAACGCAGATCGAAGTATTACCGCATACAGCGCACTTGCCACACCAATTCCCGCAATATCTGTCACAAGACAACCGATTCCTTGTCCGCCGGGTCGAAGGAAATCGAAATAATCGACTGCTTCCCCATATTTTGGAATGATAAACGCGCCGAATTTTATTCCCATCATGTTTGGAAGCGCAGTGGGTATTGATTTTGATAACAAGTCAGATGCAAATTCAATTTCTTGAGCGATCTTTTGTTCGCGTATTGCTTCTTCGTATGTTATTGCTCCTGAAATATGTACGTTGCATTCTTTCTGGAAAAACTCAAGCTTTGAAAGCTCTGCTGGTTTAAATGCGGCGAGAGTATCTTTTTCCCCAAGGCACAGCAGCCCTAATACCATGCGGCGGTGGTATATGGGAAGGATGAGTTTGATTTTGTTTTTCACGTAAAATTCTGAGAGTTCTTCTCGCAAAGGAGCGAAATTTTCATCGTCGATATAAATTCGATCGAGGGGAAGGAGTTCTTGGTTGCGCGCAAACCATCGGATGATTGGCGCAGATCGATCAACGGGTTCTATTTCTCCCATTTCACCCTTCCCATAAAACAATTCGTATCGGCGAGTGTTAGCATTGTACATGATAAAACAGGCATGTTTCAAAAAAAGGGAATCGTACAAGATGTTCACAATGCGTTCAATTAAGCTTTTTACATCGCGCGTTTGTTCAGCTTCGCGAATAAATTTATCGATAATCGCTTCGAATTCGTATTGTCGTCGCTTGAATAATTTATCGATTATCGGTTGAATATATAACGAGAAAAGAATAAATACTATTACCAGCAGCGCGATGAGAAAGAATTCAGGGACGGTTGGGAAAATCGCAAGGTTAATGTCGTAAAGTTTTAAGAATCCATAAATAGGTACTAGAATGAGCATGGAAATGAGAGCATACATTGCCGTTTTGTGTATTGCGGTGGTGATGTCCATAAGGTTGTAGGAGATGATTGCATATAGAAACGACCCTATGCCGAGGAATGAGGCTAATGAGGGACCCAATACGTACAGTTCTGAATAGTTAAAAAATAGCGGAAGGATGATGGAAAATATAGCCGCAATGAACATACCAATGGATGTTCCCACAAACACGTAACGCATTTGAAGACGGTATATATCGACCTTTATTTTTATGTATTTATAGATAAAATGAAAAACTGCCAGTATTACGTAGGTAAAAGAGATGAGCGCATAATAGCGGTAGAAAAAATTAAAATCGCGCACAAGGCTATTGCCGACAAAGTATGCTTTTGTGATGTTCCAATCGGTAAATACCGCAATATACGCGACTACACCTGCAGGAGTGAGAATCAAAATTGTTTTGTACAATGGGAATTTCTTTTCACCTTTGGGGAAAACCATTGAAAGTGCGAAGAGCGATGAAAAGCTTAACACTGTGGACAGTTGCGTAATGCGGTTGACGAGCGTAAGATTAATAGATTCTTTAAACGCATAGGTTAAAAACATGGTAAATAAAATTCCAAAAGAAGCTAATGCGAAGAATGCATAGTACCGATTTACTTGATCGCGCCAGTTTTTGTACAACGCAAAAAAAACGCCAAACAGGATCAATGCCGAAGCAAAGAATGAAAGCACTAGGCTAAGGGTAAACATTACAAAACTCCTTTTTATGCTACTGGATGAGAAAGATTGCAATACA
Organism: Spirochaetota bacterium; assembly: GCA_026419015.1. Taxonomy (GTDB): domain Bacteria; phylum Spirochaetota; class UBA4802; order UBA4802; family JAGODF01; genus DYLV01. The sequence continues at coordinate 1,961 of JAOAAF010000086.1, read as the reverse complement.
TATAAAAATTATTGTATTGCATCGCAAATTTTCAAGCATTTTCTTGATTAACTTACAGTGAAATTTCACATAAAGGGAAAATATTTGACAAATTGCACAATTGTAAAATACTTCCGGAAGGAGTTCCATCAATGCAAGAGATAAGTCCAAAGGTTGAAGAATTTAAACGGCGCGTTCGTGAAAAATACCCGCGCCGCAGTGAACCGAATTTTCGCATTCCGTGGTATATTCTTGTTGTAAATATGCTTTTGATTGCGTATATTCTTTATATTTACACCAGAAGGCAATCCGATGATCCATATCAAGTGACACTGCAGTATGGGGGTGCGGAATATCATCTTTCCATTATTCGCGATGTCACCACAGGTGATAAAATCGCCAGCCTGGCGGTGCGCAATCTTATGAACAATTATCTCTCCTTGCGATTTGATCCTTATCTTGCGTCATTGGAGTTTTATCATGGGAAAAAGATGATTTCTTCAGAAAAAATTGGAGATGGAATAACATCGCTCGTATGTGGGAAAGGTGAGAGCCGCACATTTACAATTCCTGTTCCATTGCACAAGCTTATTGAATATGCAAGAAGAGAAAACGAGAAATCTGGCAAGAGAAAAAAATCGCTTATTACTGTTGAACCCAATTATTTTTCGTATACCGTGCGTCTGATTGTCCATACAGGAATACCAGTTGCTACAATATTTGAATATCGCATATACGACGAAAAATGACCACTTCGCGACCCACATGGGACGATTATTTTATGAAAATTGCACAGGATGTTGCATCGCGCGCGACGTGTGTTCGCAGGAAAGTAGGTGCAGTGATTGTAAAGGATAAATGGATTATTTCTACTGGATACAATGGGGCCCCAATGGGCATTTCGCACTGTACCGAAGACACCTGTTTGCGAACAAAGTTCAACGTTCCGTCTGGCGAGCGGCATGAGTTATGTCGGGGGTTACATGCCGAACAAAATGCAATCATTCAGGCGGCACTCCATGGGGTTTCCATCAATGGGGCAACTATTTATTGCACCCATCAACCCTGTTCCATCTGCACAAAAATGCTTATAAATAGCGGAATAAAAAAATTTGTGTTTAGCTCTCCGTACCACGATCCGTTAGCGGAAGAAATGATGAGAGAAGCAGGGATAGAAATTGTCATATATTCTCCACAATCATCGTAACTGCTTCTCCCCCTCCTAAACAGAGCGATGCTTCTCCAAACATAACGTTTCGGCGTTTCATTTCATACAAAAGCGTTGTGAGGACTCGTGCTCCAGATGCGCCAATTGGATGACCAATCGCAATGCTGCCCCCGTTTACATTCACTTTCTGTTCATCGATCCCCAGCGCGCGTAACACCGCGATTGTTGAACCCGCGAATGCTTCGTTTATCTCGTGAAGATCGATCTTTTCAAGCGCAATGCCAGCCTGTCGGCAAACTTTTGGAATTGAGTTCACTGGTGCCATCAACACGTATTTCAATTCTATCCCATCGCTCCCTGCAGCGACGATTTTGGCAAAAGGCTGGATCCCCAATTCCTTTGCTTTTCTGGAACTGGTGATCACCACAGCTGCGGCACCATCGCTAATTTTCGAAGAATTTCCTGCTGTCGCAAAGCCTTTTGGCTGAAACGCAGGTTGCATTTGGGAAAGGATTTCGTATGAAGTGTCTCGTGGGCATTCATCGGTTTCAAAAGTTTTTTCGCCTTTTGATGTTAGTATTGTTACAGGGATAGTTTCTTGTTTGAATATGCCCTTTTGTATTGCATCGCAAGCGCGTTTGTATGATAGAAGAGCATATCGATCCTGTTCTTCTCGAGTGATATTGTATTTTTCAGAAATGATGTCATTGCTAATTCCCATGTGAAAGTCATTGACGATATCCCATAAGCCGTCGTGAATCATATGATCATTGAGTTTTGCATCGCCCATGCGCGCACCCCATCGTGCCTTGGG
>JAOAAF010000085.1:9247-13603 GCA_026419015.1 Spirochaetota bacterium | reverse complement strand
GATGTGTATAAGAGACAGATATTGAAATGTACGCAGTCGGCCTTGGCACAGAAGATAATCCAATTACAAAAGGAATGTACCAGTTCGCGCTGGGCGCAACAGGCGCAACATACCATGGCGCAATGTGTTTAGTAGAAAGCGATACTAAATTCGTCTTCAATCCGCTGGGTGGATTTCATCATGCGGGAAGGAGCCATGCGGAAGGCTTCTGCTATATTAACGATATTGCAATTACAATTGAAGCACTTATACGCATGGGGTTACGAGTCGCATATATTGATATTGACGTTCATCATGGAAACGGAGTCCAAAACGCATTTTACGAAACCAACAAAGTGCTCACCATATCCATTCACGAATCGGGGAAAACACTATATCCATGGTCAGGATTTGAAGATGGCATCGGTATTCGTGAAGGGCGTGGATACAATGTCAACATTCCACTACCTGCAGGAACTGATGATGATGTGTATCTGTATGCATTTGAACAAATAATCCCACCATTGGTTAACGCATTTAAACCTGATATCGTATTTGCAGAAATAGGAGGAGACGTACATCGCGATGATCCATTAGCGCATTTCAACGTAACCAGTAACGGATTCAAAAAGGCGGTGCGCATTCTTAAAGAGATCTCACCAAAAGTGATTGCCACTGGCGGGGGCGGGTATAACCTTTTCAAAACTGCTGCCCTATGGGCACTCGCATGGGCTGAAATGTGTGGCCTTACACCTCACGACCACTATGCGGGGATAGTTGGGGGTATGATGTATGGTCCCGAAACGCAATCGGGAAGTTTGGACGATCCGCCATTTTCCCTTGATGGTCAGGAAAAAGAAGAATGTTTAAAGCAGGCTCGAGATGTCGTTCGATTTATTAAGGAGACGCTTTTCCCGATGCACGGAATACGATTGCATTAATAAAAAAAGAAACGGAGGTAGATTACTTTGTATTATTGGAAAGCTATAAACAAAATCACCATGTGTCTGTTATTTTCGCTTTATAGCGTTTCGCTTCAACGTTTGTATGCCACTCCATTGGAAAACATAACATTGCCACAAACAACAAAGTTTGCTGTGGGCAAGGGAATGACCGCATATGCAATCAAAACCGAAATTCCTGCATTTACGGTGACTGCACAAATTGGTTTTGGAAATTTATTCGAAACGAAACACACGGCTGGCATTTCATCCCTCCTTATCAAAACCATCGCGATTGGTGGATCAGCAAAATTCCCTGGCACTGCGATATATTACACCATCGAACGCGCTGGTGGTAATATTCATTTCGATTCGGGCTGGGAAGAAAGTTCAATTACCATCACAATGCTCGACCGCGATGCGGAGATCGCATTGGAAGTGCTCTCCGATATTTTAGTTCATCCTCTGCTTACAGTCAACGCCCTTGCCGACGCTCGTTCCTTACTCAACGAATCGCTTAAACGTCAACGCGATGAACCGCACTTAATTGCTTTTGAAGTTGTTCGAAAAATTTTGTTCGATGGCGATGGCTACGGCGCAATACCGACAGAGAAAACGCTCAACTCGATTACCATAGAACATTTAGAAAGTGCTCATAAAAAATATTTTACAACTGGGAATATCATCCTTGGAATTTCTTCTTCACGTGCGCGAGAACAAATAATACAACTATGCCAAAAATACTTTTCACATGTACCGTACGGAGTAAGGCAGTCTTATACATGCAACTCTTCTCTTTTACGCGAAAAGTTGCACAATAATGAAAACAAAATTTTTCTTATCCCACGAGAGATTCCCCAAGCGACCATTGCAGTTGGAACAATTGCACCTCCTATTGGTGTAGCTGAAGAAATACCTTTAATCGCAATGAATTACATCTTAGGCGGAGCAAGTTTTAATTCCCGCTTGATGAACGAAATCCGCGCCAAACGCGGTCTGTCTTACTCAACAGCTTCCGTCATACGGTTTCGCAAACACACAGGACTTTTTTTGGCATATGCCCAAACGCGCACCGACGAAGCACTTCTCACATTGAAACTTATGGAAGAAAACATCCACGCGATGAAGTCGAATCCAATTACAGATGATGAAATGAAGTGGATGAAGCTTTCTCTCGAAAACTCATATATTTTTGAATTCGATACACCAAAAAATATCCTCAGCAAGTATCTTTTCCTCGATTATTACAATTTAAACGAGTCATACCTAACATCATATATCGAGAAAATCCGTTCACTTACTGCCAATACAATAATGACTGCAGCCAAAAATTTATTTTCACACGGACTCATAAAGGTTGTTGTGGGGAAAAAAGAATTGGGACAGCCGCTTGCCGAATGCGGGGAAGTAATAATCTCGAAGCATCCCTAAAAAATCTTTTAATTTTAAATGTAATTTAAAAAAGCTATTTTGAACATTATACTCATACAAGAAGCTCTTAGACAGTTTTGATAAGATTATCAGTTACAACTTCCTTTCTTTGAAAATATGATGTTCAAGTTTCATGCACCCTTGGAGTATTTCTTCTGTTTCTGCAATAGTGTTATGCACAGATATTTTTGCATCTTCGAACATTTTCAATTCAGTGTGAGAAATCCCTCTTACATTCGAATTAGATTTTGAAAGCAAAAAGTCTTCTAGTTCGCGAAGAATCTTATGAAGGTTTCTATAAAGATTCCTTATGGCAAAAAACATTTCTGCTAAAAAAATAAATCTCATTTTCTCACTTTCGCCATTTAACGAATCAACGATATTTTTGCTTCGCGTATCCAATTTTGATAGATAATATACCAATGAGCGAGGATAACTTACAAATTCTTTATGCTCGGCAAGGACTTTATCAATTCGCTGAATGCCATCAATGTCAATTGTGCGAAATACATTAATCAGATATGCATTCCCTTCGCGATCTGATTCCCGAATCGCATTTGAATTTTTTATGTTCATCATGATCCCATGCAATCTTTCCCGATGTTTCTGCATGGTTTCGATAGTTTGTTTAATAAATGCATCGGGGTTAAACGAACTTTCCTGCAATTGGCTTTTTTCTTGTGGAGTTTGCTCAGCATTTTCAAAAGGCTCATCTGCAAAAAGAGGATTGGCTTCTTCAATTTCTTTGAGAATTTCTTGATTTCCTTCATTTTCTTCAACACTCGCTTGCACCATCTTGCGACGCCGTTCGAGGATCTTTTTATCAAAATACCCCGCTGCTTTTATTGGCGTTCGAATAATCCGAATGATCTCAATTTTTTTATCCTTTTGATTATACCGAAGCCCATACATGTTCCCACGTGCATCGATATACCGATTATTGAGATCGTATACCGAAACTTTCGATACATCAATATCTTCAACAGATGTAATTCGAATAATACGTACTTTCGGCATGACCGTTTTATAATTCTGAGACTTCTAAACTTTCGAGAAGTTCATCGAACTCAACAGCAATGTACGAATCGCCTTTTGTATCCAGTGAAGCAAATTTCTGTGCTAACTCGGAAGGATTGTTTTTTATAAGCCCGGTTCGCACGATTGTTCCCTTAAGTTCGTATTTATTTTTTTTCGTAGAAAATTTTACTATTATTGGCATTGCTACGCCCACACGAGAATTCGATACTAAAAATAATCCACCTTTGCTAATATCTAATATTGTCCCCTTCCCTTTTATTGGGATTGTCATGTTAATATCGATTTCTTCTGGATTCCCTTCATAATAATCAAAATCTGCTTTTATATTGCAAGGAAATCGCTGGTATTTTCTTTTTTCGTTCATCGGAAAATCCCTACAAATTGACTTCATGATAGTGATGTTACTTATAATTGTCAAGTACAGTTTTTTATCTTAAAAAAAGTTTTTGTTCGAATATTAATCATACTAATTTAATAATAAAACAAGCAAACGGAAATTTCATTAATAAAAAGATACTTGACGTACACATGGGTATGGAAACAACCATTGTAAAAATTTGAAATTACAAAAATTATATGATGAACAACAGAAAAACAAAGTTCATATTCATTACGGGCGGCGTATGTTCCTCGTTGGGGAAAGGAATATCGACGGCCTCACTGGGAATGCTTCTGGAGTGCCATGGCTATAAAGTTTCTCTTATAAAAATGGATCCTTATATTAACGTGGATCCCGGCACAATGAGCCCTTATCAACATGGCGAAGTATACGTCACTGAAGATGGTGCAGAAACCGACCTCGATCTTGGCTATTATGAACGATTCACCAATGCGAAACTTACCAAAAAAAATTCTGTTACGACAGGACAAATTTACTACACGGTGATCCAACGCGAGAGGCGCGGCGACTACTTAGGACAAACTGTGCAAGTGATTCCGCACATTACAAACGAAATAAAAAAACGGA
>JAOAAF010000085.1:0-9237 GCA_026419015.1 Spirochaetota bacterium | reverse complement strand
TGCCGATGAGGAGGTAGATTTTGTGCTTGTGGAAATTGGAGGAACTGTCGGAGATATGGAATCTATTCCCTTTATTGAAGCCATTCGACAAATTCGCCAAGAACTTGGCTCATCCTTGGTGTTGAATGTTCATCTTACGCTTATTCCAACAATTACTGTAGCGGGGGAATTAAAAACAAAACCAACACAACACAGCGTAAAGGAATTAATGGAAATGGGAATTATTCCCGACATTCTCCTGTGCCGCTGCGCAGTACCGCTCACTCCTGAAATGAGAAGCAAAATTGCACTTTTCTGCAACGTTTCAGAACGCAACGTGATCTCAGCAATCGATATAAAAAGTTCTATTTACGAAATTCCTGAAATGCTTCACGAACAAGGATATGATGAGATAGTCCTAGAGCATTTCAAGTTACCAAAAAATGTTCCAAACTTAGAAGACTGGAACAAATTTATGCAAAAGCTTCGAAATCCAAAGCACAAAGTGCGAATTGCAGTGGTTGGCAAATACATTTCATTGCAAGATGCGTATCGTTCAATTTATGAAGCGTTGCTTCACGGTGCCGTTGCCAATGAAGCAGAACTCGACATTCTTCGCGTTGATTCGGAAGAAATCATTGAAAAGAAATACCGCCTCAACGCGCGGGCATTTTTTAACAAAAATAAAGTAGATGGAATACTCATCCCAGGAGGTTTCGGAAATCGCGGGATTGAAGGGAAGATTGCCGCAATACAATACGCGCGAACAGAACGCATACCGCTTTTTGGCATTTGCCTAGGTCTTCAAACTTCCGTCATCGAATTCGCACGCAATGTGTGCGGTCTGGAAGGCGCAAATTCAAAGGAGTTCGATCCCACAACTCCTCATCCCGTCATATCGCTTCTCATAGAGCAAGAAATTGTAGAGTTAAAAGGTGGCACAATGCGACTTGGTGCTTATAAATGCGTGCTTGCGCCCAATTCCCGTGTGGCAAACATCTACGGTACAACTACAATTACCGAACGGCATCGCCATCGCTATGAAGTCACATTAAAATACCACGAAATTTTAGAAAAAGGTGGCCTTAAGCTTAGCGGCATTAATCCTCAAACCAATTTAGTAGAAGTAATAGAAATACCTGATCATCCATGGTTTATTTGTACACAATACCATCCCGAATTTAAATCAAAACCAACAGCACCACATCCTCTATTTCGTGCCTTTATTAAGGCTGCAATTGAGAATAGCACTTCAATAAAATCTTGATTTTTTTACTCATAGTTTGTATATTTTCTTCAGGAGCGATAATTATCAGTGGCTGCAACTGTCAGGGCAATCATAAATGCGCAAAGTATGAGAAAGAAATGTTTCAATTTCTTGTGCGAATGAATACGATTTATCACATCACACAGAAAAAAATTTACAAAACTGCAACACACTCCTACTGTTGCTCCAATAATCTCGGTAGATTTCGTGTGAAGAAAATTGATGCGTGCAATAATCGCGAATTATTGCAAACGAAAATAACTTTTCGGCAACAGTGCAATGAGCGTTTATAAGCAACGGGGATATTGTGCATGGCACAAACAATTAAACTAGATCAAAAACAAACCCAAAAACTCATCCTCACGCAGACCCAGCGCCAAGCTCTTGAACTTTTGCAATTATCAAACCTCGAGCTTTTAGAACGGATAACAAAGGAGTTAGAAGAAAACCCCGTTTTAGAAGAAGAAACGATTGTTTCTATTCCTACCACGATTACCGATGAAAGTACATTGATTGCAAGTGTGAATCAAGTGCTTAGTGGCATCGAAGATATAAAACCCGATTATGAAAATGTCATCGAAGTAAGTGGGGAATCCTCGGAGGACTTAGTAGGGACAACATCGGATGATGCACGAAAGCGCAATTTTATTGAAAATGTGGTATACGAAAGACAATCGCTCACAGAGCATTTGCTTTCACAAGCGCGAGTTGCCTCACAAAATGACGAAGAGTTGCGATTACTAGAACTCGTCATTACGTCGCTTGATGAAAATGGATTTCTGCCAATCGATGCCCGCACCCTTGCGAAGGCGAGCGGAGAACCGCAAGAACGAATAGAAAATGCTATAAAAACCGTTCAACTGTTTGATCCACTTGGATGCGCCGCACAAAATGCCCAGGAATCCCTTCTCATTCAAGCTCGGCACCGTTTCCCTGAAGATCGTTACCTCATTCAATTAATTTCGAACCACTTACGCGATCTTGAGCAAATGAAATACTCGCGCATTGCAAAAAGCCTTAACGTGAACGAAGACTTTGTATATCAGAAATGCAAACTTTTACAAACGCTCAATCCCTATCCCGGCAAACAATATAAACAAAGCAGTATCAAATACATAATCCCCGACATCGAAGTGAAATACGTCGATGGCGAAATTATAATAAACGTTAACGATGACTGGATCCCAACGTTAAAAATAAATTCATATTATAATGAACTGTTGCGAAAAAAAAACATTGAAAAAAATTTAAAGGAGTTTATTCAAAACAAACTCCAGCTCGCGCGAAGCTTGGTGAAGAACATTCAAAATAGGAAAGCTACAATATTAAAGGTAGTTTCGGCCATTATGCAACATCAACACGATTTTCTTATAAAAGGGCCAGGCCATTTGAAACCACTCGTTCAATCGAAAATAGCGCACCAGGTCGGGATGCACGAATCCACAATAAGCAGAGTAACAAGCAACAAATTTGTTCAAACCCCTTGGGGTGTGTTCGAGTTAAAATATTTCTTTACAAATAAAGTTAAATCAACCCAAAGCGATCAACATTCTTCAGAAGAGGTTCTCGCTCTTATCAAAGATATCATCGCGCGCGAAGATCCTTTACATCCTTTATCAGATGAAGAAATTCTTAACCGCTTGAAAAAATCAGGGATCGAAATCTCGCGCCGCACAATTGCAAAATATAGGAGGATGTTACACATACCTCCTTCGCATATACGAAAGCGACAAAATTTTTTAAAAGGAAGGTGAAGCAATGAAAATCAAAATCACTGCTCGAAAACTCGATGTTTCGAAAAATCTACGCGAGTACGCAGAAAAAAAGTTTTCGAGGCTGGAGAAATACTTTCACCAGCTTATAGATGCCCATATCATTTTCAGCATAGACAAGTTAGATCACGTGGCTGAAATAATTGTAAATGGCGACGGAGTACAATTTTATGGAATAGAAAAATCGGGGGACATGTATTCATCGATCGATTTGCTCATCGATAAGCTCGAAAAGCAAGTTGTAAAATATAAAGAAAAGCATTCAAGCCATAAGGTTACACCATTAAATCAAATTGTTAACCTCGAAGAAAAAGAAAATATCGAAAAACAAATACGGATAAACCAAGTAAGCCATAAACCTCTTGATGGAATTGGTGCCTATCTGGAAATGAAACTTAACAAGATGGACTTTATCATTTTTAAACAAGAAATCATGGATGCAAAAGCTGATCTTACTAATTATGTAAATAAAAATTACGCAATTTTGTACAAAGAAGGCGAAAGCATCAAGATGGTTGAAATCCCATTTAAGCTAATTCAAAAAAACAATTTTGATCCTAAAAAATTTCTTACCTATACACTCGAAGTGAAGAGCGATTCACCAGTAAACCCCGATATAAAATTCAAAAAAACTAGTGGCTGTGACATTTCAGCGATGACCACTGCAGAAGCGCTAAAAAAACTCGAAGAGGATAGTGCCCAATTTATTCCTTTTTTCAACTCTGAAACAAAATACTTTAATGTCATTTATCGAAGGGGTAATAATATCGAACTGATGGTGCCTGCCATGTAGGCAGCGCTACCATAAAAAGATTGATATCGTGTTAAAAGTGCGAAAAGAAAATAATAAAAGGGGCATCTAATGCCCCTTTTTTGCGGGGTGTACGAGATTTGAACTCGCGGCCCCCTGCGTGACAGGCAGGTACTCTAACCTGGCTGAGCTAACACCCCAATGCGCTGATACACCTAAATTTTGCACAACAAACTGTCAATAAAAAAATGGGGCAAATATCAATTTCTCAAATTGAAAAAATTTAATGCCATGAGAAAGTATTTGATTTTTTTAAAACATTTATCTAGTGTATTTATATTTTATGACGAAAATAAATCCCTAATAAAGATCGGGTAGACGGAAAATGCCACGTTCCATCATCGATGAGATTTACGACGAGATAAAAAAGCAAAATTCAGCTGACGATACAAAAGCAATTCCCCACTCAGATGTATTCATCCGAAAAGTATCGGCATTAGTTGGCGCAACGCCCGAACTTGTCAAACAGATCATCCAAATATTGGTTAATTCTCATAAAATATTTTCATTTGAAATCATACTCCCCGATCAACTTCGAAACCTTCCAGGTGTTTATGGATATGTCATTGCGGATCTCAACACTATTCGAAGGCTTAAAAATATCTTCTACAAAGAACTGATGTACCAATACACAAAACAATTCAATAAAACCGCACAAGTCCACCAAATCATAAAGGAAATATTTCCGGTAATTCGAAGTTACAATAATACCCCTCTCGGCATCGCAGCCAATAAGTCGATCATGCTCGATGAGTTTGAAAAGCTTATAGAGAAAAAGTACAGCGAGTACACCGAAGATTATAAGGAAAAGCAACTCGCGCTCGAAATAAGCAGGGCAAATCTCGAAAAGCTTATTGAAACTTCTCATCTAAAAACAGTTTCAGCCCAAACCGCTTATGAGAAAAAAACTGCCACTCCACTATCTTCTGCTCTCCGCGAAACAGGTCAGCGAGCAGTAGATTCAAAATCGTACAACGAATTTCTTTCGAAAAAAAATAAATATCCTCTCCAGCGCATTATAAATATATATGGGATAGATTTCTTTTATAAAGTAAACTTACGCAACTATCAGTTTAGTTATTTAAAACAGCTAATAAAAGATGGTCAAATTGCTAAACGCTCTGATCTCGTGCACTTGCGCGAAATGTTGAAAACCGTAAGACAGAATATCAATAATGATCCTAAACTCAAAGAATATGAAAACGAGATATTCGAGCTGGAAAGGACCATCTCACACTTTTTGTATTTTGCACCGCGCGAACAAAAATAACTATAAGCAAAATCCGTGCATTGCGGCTTTTGAGAAGACAGAAATTAAACTGTTATGTATTTTGAAATCGCAACGCCTTATATGTATTAAAGATATAGATTTATACACCATATACTGATGAGGGAAATATTAATACATCCACACAATCGCAACGCTATGAAAAATACAAAATTAAATTCAATCGCGTTACAACATCTATCTGAAACGTATTATCGCATTGCTCAATTATTAAGCGAGGTTCCTATGAAAAAGATGTTGTGTATCATTATTCTTTTGGGCATTGTGCAACCTTCCTATGCAAATATTGCCGACACCTATGGACTCGGTGCGCGGGGTGGAGCGATGGGAAGCGCGTTGACCGCAATTGTTGACGATTGGTCATCGCCGTATTATAACATCGCAGGTTTGGGAAGGCGTCCAAAAATAGAAACTCACGATGAAGTAAAAGCTGCAACTACTCAACTGCTTTATAAAACGCTTAGTAAAAGTCAAAGGAAAATTCTCAATGAAAAAGGAGATGAAGAAGAAATAATCGAAAAAATAAATAATAATGAGTTAGCACTCGGATATTTGTACTCAATACCACTTCTGGATGTTTCTTATGTGGGTGCAACGGAAGTTGACAATTTAAAAACTGGTGCGCTCATTTTAGGCCTCGTCATCGATATGGAAACCTTTGTGCGCATGCCATTTGGGCTAAACATGCGGCTTGGTGCCTGTGCAGTTTTGGAAGACGATTTTGGCCTTGGAAAAGTCACCGATGACGATCCGAGAGCGCACTACTTTTTGCGATATGGGCGAAAGATTCAACGATTCCTCCTTAATATGGGGGTGGGCGTAGAAGTTTGGAAAGACCATTTATACATTGGTTTCGGCTCAACCTCTGGAGTAGCAAGCGAAGGTGCGGTGATGATCGAACATGTACAAATGACGGAAGAAACACAATCGCCACCCGCGAGGACGAAAATGAACCTACGCCCTGGGCAGGCACCTTTAGCAGGTCTCAGTTTTAAATGGGAGAATTTAGGGGTTGGGACTTTTCATGCGGGCTTTATGTATCGTGGGCAATTGGTGCTGTTAATTGATCCATTCGACACTGAAGCAATCACTGAACTCGGTAACATCGATATGAAAATGAGCTTAGCAATCCAGGATTATTTTACTCCTAACGAATACGTCGTGGGGTGTGCCTATACCTACCCTAACTTATGGATTTTTAAGTCCATCACCGCATGTGTTGACATCGAATATCAGCAATGGTCTAAATTCGATCTTTCGCGAACAAGAAAGCTACAACCAAATTACGAAAATCCAAACTTCAACGACATCATCGTATACCGAATCGGTTTCGAAGAAACAATTTTCCCGTGGCTTACAGTAAGAGAAGGATATGTGTATCGTCCCGCCTTTACTCCTGACCAATCTGGTCAATCAAATTTTTTAGACAATCCCACACATATCATTTCACTCGGATTGGGATTTGTTATTCCCGATATAATCGTATTAAAAGTACCAGTTGCAATCGATATCGCATATCAATTTCAATACCTCACAGAACGCGCGAGTATTAAAATTGACCAAACAAATCCTTATAACCCAAACTACACATACGGAGGACAGGTACATACGATTTTTTTTACAATTCGATGGCAATATTGATTCAATTATAGCGCAATGCCCCATTAAAATGCGGCAATGTGATGTTTCACTAATTTGTGGGCAATGCTAAAAAGAATTTAGTGCACACCATAAGCATCTTTTACTCCATAAAAAATGCTTGCATAAAAAATCCTTCGTTATCACGTGAATTTCAATTCGCGTAAAATCAAGCGATCAAACAATGGACATACGAAAGATTCGAAATTTTTCCATCATCGCGCACATTGACCACGGAAAATCGACACTTGCTGATCGAATTATTGAAAAATGCCGCCTCATCGATGCGCGCAACCACGTGGAACAACTGCTCGACACGATGGACATCGAGCGCGAGCGCGGAATCACAATTAAAGCAAACGCGATTACGCTCAACTACACTGCGGCGTCCGGCGAAGAGTATATTTTTAACCTCATTGATACCCCTGGCCACGTCGATTTTACGTATGAAGTTTCCCGTGCGCTGGCTGCATGCGAAGGTGTATTGCTGGTCGTCGATGCCACGCAAGGTGTTGAAGCTCAGACCATTGCCAATATGTACCTTGCGCTGGAGAACAATTTAGAAATTATCCCCGTGATCAACAAAATCGACATGCCAAATGCTGACATTGAACGAACCAAGGAAAGCATTCGAAAAAGTTTAGGCTTAGATGCAAACAAAGCGGTGCTTGTTTCTGCACGCGAAGGCACTGGTATTGACGAATTAATGGAACGCATTGTTAGCGATATCCCTTCGCCGCACGGCAACATGCAGGAACCTCTTCGCGCGCTCATATTCGATTCTTTTTTCGATAAATATCAGGGCGTCATTGTAAAAGTGAGAATCTTTGACGGGTGCGTGCGAAAAGATGATCCCATTCTTTTGTATTCAACCGAAAAACAATACATTGTTTCCGAAGTGGGCGTATTTCGGCTCGAACGTGAGAAACGGGAAATGCTTTCCCCAGGCGATGTAGGGTACATCATCGCTGGGATAAAGAGCGTGACCGATACGAAAATAGGCGACACGATCACATCAGCAAAAAACCCAACCACAACTCCGCTTCCAGGTTTTCGTGAAGTAAAGCCAATGGTATTTTCGGGATTGTACCCCATGTATAGCGACGAGTATGAAGATCTCAAAGATGCGCTCTACAAACTGCGACTTAACGATGCATCTCTTGTATTTGAACCCGACAATTCGTTAGCGCTGGGATTTGGTTTTCGTTGCGGCTATCTTGGCTTGCTTCACATGGAAATTGTGCAGGAAAGATTGGAACGGGAATTTAACCTCTCTCTCGTCACCACTGCCCCAAGCGTTGAGTATCGAGTTGTTCTTCGAACTGGCGAAACAAAAATCATCGACAACCCTGTAAAGATGCCAGATCCAGGTTTAATTGAACACATCGAAGAACCGTATGTGAAAGCAACCATTATCACCCCATCGGAATACATTGGTTCAATTATGAATCTGGTAATGGAATGCAGAGGCATTCATCGTGGAATGGAATACATCGACGCAAGTCGCGTTCAGCTAAACTATGAGATGCCACTTTCAGAAATTGTGTTTAATTTTTACGATAAACTAAAATCGTATTCCCGCGGCTACGCTTCTTTCGACTACGAGATTATGGATTTTCGCCCTTCAGAAATGGTAAAAGTCGATATTTTGGTAAATGGTGAACCCGTCGATGCGCTTTCGTTTATTGTGCATAAGGATAAAGCGTATTACCGTGGAAAAGAAATTATTGAAAAGCTCAAGGAAGTAATCCCGCGGCATCAGTTTAAGATTCCTCTCCAGGCAGCAATCGGTTCAAAGATCATTGCGCGCGAAAACATTTCTCCGCTGCGCAAGAACGTTACCGCAAAATGTTATGGGGGAGATATTACGCGAAAACGAAAACTGCTTGAAAAACAAAAAGAAGGGAAAAAACGGATGAAACTCATCGGTTCTGTAGAAATACCACAAGAAGCCTTTCTCACAATTTTGCGAATCGATTAACTCATGCGTTTTTGTGACAAAAATTAATCAAAATTTTAACGACAGCAAATCTAGTAGCGATTTTAAAAAAAAAGCGGTCGCATGCGACCGCTTACGTTAATAAAATTGTTCCTTACCACCTGAGTTTCACTTCAATTGTTGCACTAAATACGTTACCACCAAATGAATAATTTGGGTTTGCAGCTACTAACTGATCGTAATCTGAAGCTGCTTGAGAATTCGCCATGTTGATATACGAATAATCTTTCACAACTTCTCTTTTCACAAGCATCCGATACTGCCCTGCGATGTTAATTTCAACTGGTGCCCCCATGCCACCCATCTGTGGGATGATGAATTGCAAACCAAGGGAGATTACGTGCGTATCGTTATCGAGCATATTAAAAATGCCAGTGAGAGCTTTCTCGGGTATAAACGATTTTTGGTATGAATATCCCGCCATTGCGGTAAGCCAACTGAGCGGTGTGAAACTTATTCCTATCTTTGGCACAATTATGTCGT
>JAOAAF010000084.1 GCA_026419015.1 Spirochaetota bacterium | reverse complement strand
GTCTCGTGGGCTCGGAGATGTGTATAAGAGACAGTCCCAGTACTTATTGTCGGCACCACAATGCGAATTATTTAGAACGTTACCGACGCCATCCTATTTCTTTTGGTGCAAATCGTTGCGATTTACTGCACGCCTTACCATTTCGTAATCGCCCTTTGCATTCCAAAAGGTAAATCCAGTTGCACCTTCCCTTTCCGCTGCTCGAATTTGCGACAAAATGTACTCGGGTCCCCAGGTGGGTGAGAGCAAATTAAACGCTTGCAGATAAGGACGAATCACCGCATTGTTGCCCGCAATCATACGGCCACGCGCAATGCTTTCACCAACTAACACGGCAGGGAGTAAATCCACAGTTGTTTTTTTCCGATAAAACATTGTACCAAAATGGGACGGATATACCATTGGGCACATCGCATCAGCATATTCAGAAATTGCCTCGAAGTCTTGCCCAATTCGATTTCCAAAATGATACCACGCAGTGATGCCATAAACATCGACGCTAATTGGAATGGTGATCCTTTTTCTCGCATACCGCAACAAACTGACGATTGCTTCCGATTTGAACATACTACTATCCTTGCGATGGCGAAATACACAGCGATCAATTGGGCCATCGGATGGAAAGCGGATATAATCAAATTGAATCTCATCAAACCCTAATTTTTCCAACTCGGCTGCAAGGTCAACTACATACTTTTGAACAAATTCTGAGTGAGGATCAAGCCAAAACTCCCTCGGATTACCCATCCAGCTTCCCCCTTGGAGAGCCCCTACGGCGTATGCGCCATTAAAGGCACGATATAAATATTTATCTTTAAATACGACAACGCGCGCAATCGCACGCATCTGTTTGGCATGTAGCTTCGCAAGAATTGCTTGCACATCAAGCGGACGTTTACAAGCACCAATTGTTTTTGCAATCGGATTTTCCGTAGGGAAATAAATTGCCCCAAAATCATCCTTCATATCAATTACCAGCGCATTGAACTCACAGCTTCTGGCAACCTCGATTAGCGCATCGATGCTCTTACGCGCTACGTGCGGATTTGCATACAATGCTTTTACTGGAGAAGGGTTTCTACCTGCACGGGTCCCCTTTGCCTCAAACGGGTGGCGCACGCCTATAAACAACGGCGGCAATATCTGCGAGGGAGAAAACATCAAAACGCCAATGGTTTTGGAATCGCAAACCTTGCTCACAAGATCGTTCAACTCATCACACGGGTAGATTTGCGTTTGGCCATCAATTCGATATACTTTTCCATTAGCGCTTACATACCAGTTCCCATTGACATATTGAATATCGCTAATTGCACCGCGCGGTGAAACTTCAGCGCTTCGGTCCCATCGGGAAGAGTTGTGCTTTCGCAAATAAATTTTGCCTGAAAAATTCATCCCCACACATAACTCTTGGGTATCGGAAATCGCGAAGGCACCACAAGTATCATAAAAATCTAAGGTTGGCGAATATTTTTCATGGGGTAGCCCATCTGAGAAGTGGCGCATGGTATTTCCATAAATCGCAAACACTCCTCCAAAAGAAGTTCCCACAAAAATTTCTCCAGTTTTTCCAAACGCAAGTGCGGTAAAATAATGTTTTCGCCATTGCGCAGGGATTGAAAACTCATTCCATGTTACACCACCATCATTCGAACGATAAAGCGCATGCTTGGTTGCCACGGCAAGTGCGTTTATATTTTCAGGATGCACTGCAAATGCAGAAATCTTTCGAACGCGCAACGGTTCGCCTTTGTGCACGCTTCGTTCATACGAATGTGCTGGTGCGATTGGCTGCCATGACAAATCCAATTTTTTCCGCTTAAAAAGACCACTCGAATACGTTGAAAGGTACAATGACCCTTGAGCATCCATCGTAATGCGAACAGGGAGAAATTCTTGTGGGAGCCCCTGAGAAAATAGTTCGAAGGTCTTGCCTCCATTATGAGAAATGCTTATTGTATTTTCGCACAGTTTCAATATCACAATATCCCTATGAATCCCGTGCGCGGGCGTTGAGAGCAAAACAGCTAACAGAAAGAAAATACAATAAAGTGAGAATCGATAGCTCATTTTGTCTCGCATCATATGCATATCGTTTCAATTGCTTCTTCATTTCGAATGGTATACGCATAACCTTGTTCTGTCAGGAAAAGCTGACGGTTGTGCGCAAATTTTTCCTCTACCGTATTTGACGAAATTATCGTATAAAAATAGGCGCGGTTGTCCCCTTTCTTTGGGCGCAGAATTCTTCCAAGACGTTGAGCTTCTTCCTGCCGAGAACCAAACGTGCCCGACACCTGAATTGCCACATTCGCATCGGGCAAATCTATTGAAAAGTTCGCAACTTTCGACACCACCAGCGTTTTAATAACTCCCTTTTTAAACTTCGCATAGAGCGCTTCTCGTTCGCTCACTGGAGTATTGCCAGTGATGAGTGGAAAATTAAATCGCCGTGCGATTTCTGTCAATTGCGTAAGGTATTGTCCAATAATGAGCACACTGCACTCTGGGTGGAGCCGCAAAATTTTTTCCACCACATCGATCTTTCTATAATTTTCTGACGCAATGCGAAATTTTTCCCGATCGCCTGCAATCGCATAGTGCATTCTCAGCGATTCGGGAAGAGCAAGCCGTACTTCAACGCAGAGCGCCTCAGCAATCCAAGATGACCGTTCAAGAACTTTCCATGGCATATCGAATTTCTTCGGGCCAATGAGACTAAATACTTCTGTTTCCAATCCATCTTCGCGAATAAGGGTTGCAGTTAATCCGAGCCGCCGTTTCGACTGTATTTCGGCAGTAAAGCGAAACACGGGCGCAGGGAGAAGATGCACTTCATCGTATATGACCAGTCCCCAATTTTTCACCATGAAGAGATTAAAATGAACAAAATCCTCTTCTTTTTTTTTGCGGTAGGTAAGTATGTTATATGTCGCGATGGTAATGGGCCGAATCTCTTTCTTTTCACCTGAGTATTCTCCAATCATCTCATCGGTGAGATATGTCTTATCGAGAAGTTCTTCTTTCCATTGACGAATTGCCACAGTATTCGTGACAAGGATAAGCGTTACAGTCTTAAGAAGGCTCATGATGCCAATTCCGACAATAGTCTTCCCCGAACCACAGGGCAATACAATTACACCGCTGCCTCCTTCAAGCCCGCCACCTCGATAAAACGCATTAATTGCGCTGTGCTGATATTGCCGAATTGTAAAGGGATGTCCCGATGCTGTAATTTCTCTAAGGCGAATGTCGCATGGTTCTCCTTCCTCATATCCCGCTAAATCTTTTACAGGAAAACCAAGTTTAATGAGCGCCTGTTTTACATGACCACGCAAGCTGCTTTTTACCACAATTGAAGATTCATCGAGTTGTTCGCACAAAAATGGCCGAATTGATTTGTGTCCAACTATTTCTCGCAACATGAGCGGATCGTGACTTCGCAGTACGAGTACTTCTCCCTGCCGTTGCAATTCCAAAATCCCATATCGCCGGTACTGTTCCTGAATTGTTGTTGTAACAACTTGTGGAATATCGTAACGCGAATATTTTTTTAAACTTGAAAGTATTTCTTCAAGGGACAATCCAAGCGATGCAGCATTCCACAGAGAGAGAGCGGTAATGCGATATGTGTGAATGTGCTCCGGGCTTTTTTCCAATTCGGCAAAGCGCGATATTTCATCGCGGGCTGCTTCGAAATCTGGATTATCTACTTCCAAAAGAAGCGTGTTGTCGCTTTGTACTATAACCGGTTTAGACATATTTATTTTTCTTTAAAATATTTTCTAAGAAGCGAAAGTTCTTTTTTCACGCGAAGCGCACACAATGGCCACGCAAACAGCGAAAAAATAAAACCAAAAAGCAAATATGGAAATCTAATTGCGAGAGATACAACAACTTCAGTTTCAAATTGCCTCTCGAGGATTGTGTAGGCGCATGTATATTCTTTCAACTTTCCTTTGATGCCCTTTAACTCTGCATATTTCCTAGGGATTGTGGTATATTTTAATCGCTCAGAGAATGCAATACCGAGAAATCGTAATTGGACATCCAACAGTTGCAAACCCGTTTCATCGCGCACCAGTTTAAAATTTTTAATTTCCCGTTTAAAGCGGGCTAATTTTTGGACGTTTTCAATTGCATCGAAGACATCAGCGGATGACGCTCGCACGTTAAGCGATTTTTTTATCGAAACCATCGTATTTATTCTTCACAACGCGAAATATCATTGCTTCAACTGCCTTTTTTCATGTCAAGCGAAATTGCAATTGGGAAAGCCCTCACCCGCGCGCGTCAAAATGCATTCAACAATAGATTAATTACTCGTTGTTCTTTTTTAAAAAATTCTTGCACTGAATTGCCCGCTTTACGACAAAAAACCTCAAAAGGTCATCACGTTTAAATTATTACAATGCAAAAAAAAATTAATATAAAAATCCGCCTTTTACCAGGAGCAAAAATTCCTGAGTACAAAAGCGATGGTTCCGCAGGTGCGGATTTATTCGCATATACAAAAGAACCAATCGCGCTTGCCCCAGGAAAAACCTGCCTGGTTCCAACTGGCATTTTTATAGAACTTCCCCCGGGATTTGAAGCGCAAATCCGTCCGCGAAGTGGTCTTGCACTTGAACATGGCATTACGCTTTTAAATAGCCCTGGTACCATTGATTCCGATTATCGCGGAGAAATAAAACTCATCGTGACAAATTTTGGCACGAAAGAATTTATTATTGAAAACGGCATGCGCATTGCCCAGATGGTCATCTCACAAATTTGGCATGCGGATTTCTTTTCAGTTAATGAACTCTCACGAAGTTCACGGAACGAAGGCGGGTTTGGTCATACAGGGTTATCATGAAAGATGAAAAAGTAAAAATCATCCCGATTGGAGGGCTGAATGCCATTGGCAAAAACATGATGGTGTTGGAATACGAAAACGACATCATCATCGTCGATTGCGGCATGATGTTTCCCACAGAAGAAATGCACGGCGTCGATCTCATTATCCCCGATTTTTCATATGTCGAAAAGCACACCAACAAGGTTCGCGGAATCATCATCACCCATGGGCATGAAGATCACATCGGGGGCGTACCGTATCTTTTGCAAAAAATAAATGCACCTATTTATGCCTCCCGATTAACGATAGGTCTCATTCGCAGTCGCTTAGAAGAAAAACTGCCGCTTGAGAAAAAAACTTTTATTGAAGTAGCTCCGAAAGATGTGGTGCATATTGGCGAATTCATTGTGGAATTCATCCGCGTCAACCATTCAATCATCGATGGAGTTGGACTTGCGATTACCACCCCCATCGGAACAATACTACACACGGGCGATTTTAAAATCGATTTATCGCCTGTCGATCGCGAAATAACCGATTTAGCGCGCATTGCCGAACTTGGCGAGCGGGGAATTCTGCTACTTCTTTCGGACAGCACCAACGCAGAACAAAAAGGTTTCACAAAGTCAGAAAGCGTATTAATTCCAAAACTGAGCGAAATTTTTTCATCGAGCAAGGGGCGCATCTTCGTCGCAACGTTTGCATCCAATATCAGTAGAATTCAACAGGTATTCGATATTGCACAGCGCTATAACCGGCACGTAGTGATTTCGGGAAATGCGATGCACAACAACATCGAAATTGCGCGCGATCTTGGCTATCTTAAATATAAAGACGGCATTATCCTCGACATAAAAGAAGCTGAACGCGTGAAGGGGAAAAAATTAGTTGTGCTCTGTACCGGCACACAGGGAGAACCAATGTCTGCCCTCACACGTTTAGCGGAGGGGACACATAAAAATTTTGCCATCGATAAAGGAGATACGGTCATCATCACTGCTTCGGTGATACCCGGAAACGACCGGCTGGTGAACAATGTGGTAAATTCTTTGTTGCGCATGGGTGCGGAGGTGTACTGGGAACGGGACGAAGACATTCACGTCTCGGGACACGCCTCACAGGAAGAACTAAAACTGATTCTTTCTCTTACCAAACCAAAATTTTTTATCCCTATTCACGGCGAATACCGACATTTAAAGGCACATGCGATGCTCGCCCGCTCCCTTGGTATGAAGGAGTCAAACGTGTTAATTGCACAAAATGGCGATATCATCAGCATAACAAAAAAAGCCATCGGAATCGAAGGGAAAATTCCCGTGCGCGATATCTTTGTCGATGGCGATTTTACCTTTGACATCGAAAGCGGTGTCATTAAAGAGCGCGCCATTCTCTCCAAAGAAGGCATGATCATCATCACTTGTGCCATATCGCGCAACCACATCATTTCAGGACCACATATCTTCATGCGAGGCGTTGCGTTCCAGAAGGATAATAAATTCCGCGATTCCATACTCGCATTTGTTGAAGATCACATCGAAAAAATGCTTTCCGACGAAGCGCGCGTAAAAGAAATACAGGACTTTCTAAAAAAAAGTGTCCCCCATACCGTACATCGGATAACGAAAACAAATCCACTTGTAGAGATCCATATAATTGAGGTATAGCATGGAAATTCTTTTGGCACTCTTTATTCTTGCCTGCGTCCAAGCCCTTGCGGAGTTTTTGCCAATTTCATCATCAGGGCATCTGGTGCTCATCGAACATCTCCCTTGGATGAGCGCACAAAAGAAATTCATTGGCCAAGAACTTTCGCTGTTTACCAATGTAATGCTCCACGTCGCAACGCTGATTGCCGTACTCATTTACCTGCGCCGGGATATTGCGTACATTGCAATTGGCGTTTTTAAATCAATAAAACAACGCAATATTAATACGCCAGACGTGCGCACGGTTGTATATGTTTTCGTCGCGTCGCTTCCTGCAGGATTTATTGGTATCCTTCTTCATCATGAAATAGAATCGCTTTTTTCGTCGCCCACGCTCGTAAGCGCAATGCTTGTGGTAAATGGCATGCTATTGCTTGCAACGAGGTACATAAAAATTCGACACCGCTTTATTGGCGAACTTGGAATATGGCGTGCTCTGTTTATTGGCGTTTGCCAAGCATTCGCAATTGTGCCTGGCATTTCACGCTCAGGGCTTACGATTGCCGGAGGGTTTCTCGCAGGACTTGAACCAATCGAAGCGGCGAAATTCTCGTTTTTTATGGCAATCCCGGTAATTGCTGGCGCAGGAATTCTTGAAAGCGTGCAGGCAGCAAAGGCAGGCCTTCCTGGCAATCTTTTACTTCCGCTTTTTTTCGCAATGGTTTTTGCAACGATACTCGCACTTGGAGCGCTTTCCCTTCTTGTGCACGTTGTGCGAAAGATACGAATTGACCTTTTTGGCTACTACACAATTGCAGTAGGCATCGCGGGGTTGGTATATTATCGCCTATGCCTTGGATAAAAAGCGTTTCATCGATTTTTGCCAAGAAAATGATCTCGTGACAATCGCAACTAATTCCCAATAAATTTCTCACAAAAATTACGGACATCTCTCTTGCCGAATACTGCCGTTCTATATATATTTAATTTACCATAGGCATCCAGTCTGCTATGAACCATCTTGTAAGCAGAAAACGATTCATTCAGCTTCTGGCGACTATTACCACCTCATTCTGTGCAAGCAGTGCGGGATCTTTGTTTGTGCAAAAAAAATTATTTGCACGAGAACAACATCGAGTTTCCGCAAAAAGCAAACTCGAATTTGAACCTGCGTATCTTCGACTTCACCGCAACGGCGAGTTGCGCAAGCGCGGTGATGCTCTTTGGTCGATGATGTCCGCATGCCGGCTTTGCCCGCGCGAATGCGGCGTTAACCGGCTGCGAGGCGAACGCGGATTTTGTGGTGCTTCGTCTGAACTCTACATTTCATCATATCACCCCCATTTTGGTGAGGAACGCCCGCTCGTTGGACGAGGAGGTTCAGGAACCATTTTTATGACGCACTGCGGGCTGCGCTGCATGTTTTGCATCAATTGGGACATCGCACATGAAGGAAATGGAAGCCGTACCACCATTGAGCGATTTGCAGAAATGATGCTCGCGCTTCAGCGCCGTGGATGCCCGAATATTAATATCGTCACCCCCACTCACTATTCCGCACATGTGCTGAAAGCAATTGACATTGCAGCAGCGCGCGGCCTGCGGCTGCCAATTGTATACAACACTCACGGCTGGGAACGCCGCGAAGTTCTTCAGCTGCTGGACGGCGTAATTGATATTTACCTTCCAGATTTTAAATATGCACACAGCGAAATGGCACACCAGTATTCTTCTGGCGCATCCACATATCCCGATATTACTAAGCGAGCACTGTTAGAAATGCACCGGCAAGTAGGAGTTGCAATCCCTGCATCCGATGGCATTATGTATCGCGGGCTTATGATACGCCATTTGGTGATGCCAAACAATGTAAGCGGCACTCGAGAAGTACTGTACTGGATTGCGCAGAACTTACCAAAAAATACCTATGTCAACATCATGTCGCAGTACCGACCAGCATATCGCGCGTGGGAGTTTCCTGCAATTGCGCGGCCCATCACGCGCGAGGAATACGCAAATGCACTGCGATGGGCTCGCGAAGCGGGATTGACAAATCTCGACATTCAGGGAATGCCATAACTTTCAACTGTGCTTCCACACAACATTCTCGATTGCCACCACCACATCGCCAAGCTCAATCATTGCATTGATAAGCGCAATCTGGGTATATAAATGAAGATCTTCAATGCGCACTTCTTTTTCATGAAGAATTCCTTCGCAAAGCAATTTCTCTCGCTTCGTACCCCGTAAAAGATACGTCGACGGAGTGACCCACTTCGTGCCATCGTACAATGCGATGTTTGAAAATGAGGTATCGGTCACAAAACCGCGTTTCACAATGAGAACATCATCGCAGTTTCCTTTTCTTTCGCGCAACGCATCCAGCTTGTCTCTTCTTTCCCATTTATGGGCGTACTCTATGTCATCGTCCTGCAATGCGCAGAGGGAATGGATCGTGGGAACATCATACGGATCAATTTGAATTTCTTCAATATCGCGGCGATATAGCACGCGACACTTATATATACCTTTCTGCGGAATGTGCTGTTTCAACAAAGCGCCTTCAATATCGAGCGGGGCGATTTCACCAAAAAGTTCCCGTCTGCTCTTCGAAGCGCGCGCGTTATGGTATTCAAGATTGCAAATTTTTCCATCTTCAATTTTAATTGTTTCAACCAATCGGGATGTATACTTTATCGATGAGTTCACGGTATTCTTTGCCCACATCGCTGTACACGGTTATGCCGCCGCCACTTTTATACACGAGGCCGCGAGGCGTTTTCTCAATGAAGCGGATCATCACTGCGCTGTCAAGGACATTGCCATCGAAATAGCCGAAAATGCCTGTGTAATATCCGCGATCATACCCTTCGGCAGCTTTTATAATTTCAACGGTGCGCCTTTTGGGCGCACCAGTAACCGAACCAGCCGGCAATAGCGCGCGTACAATATCCCCAATTATCTCATGATAGTTTCCCGGCAAGATGCCAGAAATTTTTGAACTCACCTGTAAAAGCGCCCCATGCGATGTCTCAATGCGTTGCACGTATCGAAATTTTTCCACGCGCACATGGTTCGCCACAATGCTCAAATCGTTTCGAAGCAAATCCACAATCGTCAAATGTTCGGCAAACTCCTTTTCATCAGAAAGGATTATCCGTTCCGCATTGGGAATGTCTGCGCGGATGGTTCCCTTCATGGGATATGTAGAAATGATGCCATTTTGTATGTGAATAAATTGTTCCGGCGAAAAAACCACAAACTTATCGTTTAGCAGCAGCCGATATGGCGCGCGCGAAATAGCAAATATCTCTTTCAATGAAAGATTTGTTTCAATTGGGGTGGGAAATGTAAGATTGCACAAATACGAATCGCCGGCTCGTTGGCAGGCAGTCACATAATCGAATGCTTTTTTGTACTTTTCAAACGGAATTGGAAATTTTGTTAGCTCGATTTCCTTTTCAAAACGCATTTTGCACAATTCATTTGAAACATTGTTCACACCACGCACATCGTACAAAACAACATTCGCATCGATCTCATCAAGCGGCTGCACAATCGGCATCGCGCAATCGAAATCGATGATGAACAAAAAAGGCCGTTTTTTTCGTCCCAGGGAATTGAATTCGTCAATCATGAGACATCGAATTTTTTAAAATCGCAAAAAGGCAAGGATTTTCTCGCTATTATGTATTGGCACATATCATTGCAAACAGTTCGCGCACCTGCACTTTTGTCTCTTCTAACGTTTTCGAATTATCTATAATATATTGGGCAAGCTTTCGCTTTTCTTCAATGTTCATTTGAAACGCAAGCGTGCGCTGCGCTTCTTCTTCTGTAAGCCTATCGCGCACCATTAATCGCTGCAGCTGTACATCAACCGGTACATAGACTAAAATGACAGCGCGAAAAAGCGCATTCCATCCCGTTTCAAAAAGAAGGGGCACATCGACGATGATAGGCATGCCATTTTTTTTATACCATTCGTTCGCCTGGCGAACCGCTTCGAGCCCAATTCGCGGATGGGTTATCGCATTGAGGATTTTCCTTTTTTGCGGATCATCGATGATGAGGCGTCGAAGTTTCTCCCTGTTAAGCAATCCATCTTTATCAATCACGCTATTCCCAAACTGTTCAACAATTTCTTTGTATGCTGGTTGACCGGGCTCAACGATCTGCCGCGCAATGCGGTCGGTATCGACGATGTGACACCCCAATTCCTCGAACATGCGCGCAACAGTGGATTTGCCTGTTGCAATGCTTCCCGTAAGCCCATAGCACTTGCTCAACACATTACTCTCAAATGTACTATTTCCCAATTCTTTCTATCCTTAATTTTTATAAACTTTTAATCTCTCAGTAACTACCCGATAATTTCTTTCAATTAAAATTTTGCTTGTCATTTTATCATTATGAGAGCATATTTTAGTACAATAGGTTTCTATGATTCAAATACAGCTGAGGTGGGGGCAATGGAATTTTCTTCGCAGGTGGTAGAAAATACGCTTATCATTACCCTCAAAGGAGATATTTCAGCACTTGGAGGCCTCGATCTTGACAAGCGCATCATCAAAGAAATAAATTTACACAATCCAAAGCGCCTTATCATAAACATGAAAGAAGTTGAGTTTTTAGATTCTCAGGGAATGGGCGCGCTCATCATCATACGCCAATATACTTTAAAAAACAAAATTCTCTTTTCTCTTGTGGGCATTAACGAGCGACTCCGAACAATTTTTGAGCATTCTGAAATGATAAGCTTTTTTAACATAAGGGATTCAGAAGAAAATCTCATTTAGTTATCATTACGCGCTCGCTATCTTTTCGAGCAATCGCTGTTTCGTTTGTTCGAAATCCTCTTCTGTGATGGCACCAGCATCCTTTAGCTCTTTTAATTTCGCGATCGTTGCGAAAATATCCTCTGCTTTTCTTTCATCGACAAAAGACCTTACCACATCTTTTCCTTTTTCCACCAACTCGTCGTACTTCGATTTTACGCGCTCAACGCGCAAGTCAAAGATTGATCCCCTCTGTGCAAAATGCGCATCGAAAATTTTGCCAAGCGCATAAGTGGATGCACCGGAAAGCGCAACCTGTGTGCTTATGCCAACAATTGTACCTACTCCAGGAATGGCTTTCACAGCGCTTGCGCAAAGCCGTGCGAAAGTTGCGCCGGCAAGCGAAGAGACGAGCGCCTTCCCCGCATCCTGATCGAACTGCACGCCATGCGCACTGGCGATCTGTTTAATCATATCAAGCTGAATTGCTGTTACCGCAGTAATATCTACCAGCGGAATTGGTATCATTGCCGCTGTCATGCTATAGACAATATGGTTTTTGATTATGGTCTCAACATTTCGATTTTTCCCTTCATTGACTTCCATCGCGACCTCCCTTTTTTTGTTGCGAGAGATTTCCTTTAAAATATTTGGCTCTTTTTATGAAAGTACAATATTTTCCAGAAAAGTCAAGTGCCGCCTTTCTCACATGCGATAATACCATGCGAGATATTCATCCCAATTTGTTTTTTGGGTAAAATCGAGCGCTGCGTGATATGAAGATAGATAGTCGAAACTGCTTTCGGGATAATAAATCGAAATTTTCACATCGCCATCTTTACCACCAATGGCTTCGCGCAACGCTTCAGTAAGCTTTACAAATGAGGCGAGCTTCGCAAAATCAGCCAGATCGACGTAAACATTCTTTGAACCATATCGATACGACAGCGACGCTCTACGGAACGATTTCACTTCCTCAGCACCTAAAGCGATAAGATGCTCTGCGAAATCGTCAATTAATCCCGAGTCAACAATATCGGAAATTTTTCGAACATCGTAAGCATACATGCCCGCAGCAATATTCGGATTGGAAAGCGCATACCCCTCAACGAAAGCTAAGGCGCATTCCCGTGGGGATGTGCATCTTTTTTGAAAGGATTCCAACATGATTTGATAATCATAACCATTCAAGGCTGCATTTGACGGAGAAGCGACTAAATACTGCGCGCAATTACGCAATTCGTATGCTACTTCAATTTCGCCCATCAAGCACGAATCCAATACGAGTACGTGAATCCCCTTATCCTCAAGCGCCTGCCTTATGTTCGATAATGAAATGCTCGAGCCCATAGAAGTGGAATCAGGACTTATTGAAAAAAAAGGAGCAAATGGGAGCCATCCGCTCCCATGGCCTCCAACGATAAGAACATAAAAGTCAGAAGAATATTTATTCGTTGCCCAATCGACAAACGCTGCAAGCGTACGCCAATCGCCAAGATTGAGCTCTTCGCTGTTTTCCACGGTAAGGCCAAGGGGTTCACAAGAAATTTCTTTTGCTTCTACCTTACTGTCTGAAATATATTTCAATTCGTACAGTCGCGTGTCTGTCCAATCGCCATCAAGAATGGAGTATTCAGGCACCCGATCGATGAGTGAAACAACAGTGAGAGATGTTCCAAAGGCTTTAGCGCGTTGCATTTCAAGAAAATCTCCCACAATGTAATGCTCTAAATTATTGTCCCCATTGCCATAAAACATGACCGTCCAACTCGGCAAATCACCGCCAGAGTCACATGAGAATGTTATAAACAACAGAAATACGAATGCCGGCGAGGCAATCCGCTGGCATTGTGTGATGATATCGTGACACATGACTATTTTAAAAATCCTTTGGGAGACTCGTCCGAGATACGATCTATTTTCTCCACCAACAGATGCTTCTTCCACGAATTTTTGGGATCGGGGAGTTCTTTGCCAATAACAAGAGCAAAGCGGCCCTTATGTTTTTCCAACTCACCCGCAAGATTTCCATAGATATAATGGCTGACCCTTGACCGGGATTTCATATTCGAAATAATGCAACACCTGCCCTCCGCGCATTCCTCGATTTTCCCATAAACGCGGACAGGAAATGCGAGTGACCAATCGAACGATTCGCTGCTGTTTTTTGCTGTCGGCTGAGAAACAGGTTGTCTGCCGTTCCCCGTGCATTTAAGCACAACACAGGTGAGTAAAATCGCTAAGGCAAAGGGGACTATTAACTTTTTTCTCGGTATCATTTTCACATTCATTTCGTTACATGAATAGACTAATTCGTCCTTGTAAGCGTATAGGACGCTGTACGGCTGTATGAACCGTTGTAACCGACTACGACGACAAAGTACCCATAACCTGAATAACCACCATAAC
>JAOAAF010000083.1 GCA_026419015.1 Spirochaetota bacterium | reverse complement strand
CTGAGCGAATAGGCACTGTTCGATGTTAAATCCAATCGAAAATATAGCTTTAAACTAATTAGGTTAATGAGCACAATGATGAGAGCAGAAAGAACCAAAAGCCAATTTTTCTGCTGCATTTCATCCATTTCATTAAACGATTGCACATACTGTTGTATTTTCTTTTGTGCGTTTTCAAAAAATTCTCTCGATTTCATAGCACCCTGCTCCTGTCGCTAGTAATTCTTTCCGTGCCCATAATGGCAAGGGCGATCACCGATAGGAAATAAACAATATCCCTCGAGTCGACAATACCGCGCGCGATATTTCGAAAATGGTAATTCACCCCAAGATGTTGAAAGAAGCTCACAAGTTTATCGGGAAGAAAGAACAAAAAATAATCGATCAACGTAAGCGTAAGGCAAATTGCCACGCCAATGATGAACGCAATGATCTGGTTTTTCGTCATCGACGAAGCAAAAATGCCAATTGCTGAAAACGTCGCAGCAAGAAACACTGCTCCGACATACCCTCCAACAATTGGCCCAAAATCGGGACTCCCTACCATCATGACGGTGATGACGTAAATCAAAGTCGGAATCAGCATAATAGAAGAAAATGCAGTTGCGGCGAAAAATTTGCCGATGATAACTTCATAGTGCGTTACTGGCAGCGTCATGAGAATTTCTAGCGAGCCGCTGTGTTTTTCCTCAGAAAAAAGGCGCATAGTAACCGCGGGAATTGCAATGGAGAAAATTGCGGGAAGCGCATGAAAAAATTCTCGCAACTCAGCCTGCCGAAAAAAGAAAAATGGCGATAGGATAAAGAAATAAAATCCCGTACACAGCAAAAATGCACTAAAAAGGATGTAGGCGATCGGCGTGGTAAAATACACCAAAAGCTCTTTTTTAGCGATTTCCAGTATATTATTCATTGCATTGTCTTTCACGATTCACCTCCCATGGTAAGTTCGCGGAATATATTTTCAAGAGCAAAGGATTCACGTTTCATTTCATACAGCACCCAACCTTTTTCCACGCATATTCGAAAAATTTCCGGTCGAATTTCAGTATTGCTAAAAAGCCGAACTTCAACCGAAACTAAATCAGGTGCGCCTTCTCCGCGCCGTACCTCGCGCACGCCAACGAGAGAAGAAAGTGCCGACGCAAGCTCTTGCTCCGTACACCCCTTTACTGAGATTTTTACTACTGTTTCGTTCCCGAATGAAGTTTTCAATTGCCCCACAAGGCCATCTTGCACTATTTCGCCTTTGTTTATGATGATTACGCGCTCGCAGGTTGCTTCTACTTCTGGCAAAATATGCGTTGAAAGAATGACCGTTTTCTTTTTTCCGATCTCTTTTATGATGTTACGAATTTCCACAATTTGATTTGGATCAAGGCCACTGGTAGGTTCATCTAAAATGAGCACTTCAGGATCGTGGATGAGCGCATGTGCCAATCCCACCCGTTGGCGATAGCCTTTTGAAAGTTCGCCCACTTTTTTGTCCATGACATCTAAAATCCCACAAAGTTCCGCGGTCTGCTTTAATCGACCATTGGGGGATATTCCGCGCAACTTTTGTACAAACATAAGGTAATCGTACACAGTAAGATCACCATAAATAGGGACAGATTCGGGCAAATACCCCACAATTCGTTTTACTTCTGTAGGATTCTCATCGATGCGGTAATTGCCCACACTTACAATTCCCGACGTCGGTGCCAAAAAGCCAGTGAGAATCCGCATCGTGGTGGTTTTCCCCGCTCCATTGGGGCCCAAAAGGCCAGTAATTTCTCCCTTTCGCACGGTAAACGAGATATTGTTTACTGCAATCACATTGCCAAATTTTTTCGTGAGATTGCTCACGCTAATCATACTATACCCCTTTTGCACAAATTTTGCTTTCTGGAACGCTTGACCTTTTTAGTTATAAAAATTGCGCCACTTGTAATGAAAATTTTCCTAAAAATAATTGTTCTGGCAAAAGAAAAGCGATTTTTTATCAATGAATTTTTTATACAATTTGTAACCACTTTAAAAAAATTGTTACATCATCATGCCTAAAATAAGCCGGTAATATTCATTATCCATAGCGATGTTGAAAATGCCGCATAAAATCAACAAGCGCTTTTACCCCTTCTATCGGCATGGCATTGTAAATCGATGCGCGCAAACCTCCAACAGAACGATGACCTTTTAGGCCATCAAACCCTTCTTTCTTTGCTTCTTCGACGAATTTTTTTTCAAGCTCATCGCTACCCATGCGCCAGACAATGTTCATTTTCGAACGGCTCTCTTTCGGGATATTTGTCTTATAAAATCCACCGCTTTCATCGATCGCTGCGTATATCATCTCGGCCTTAATGTCGCGAAGCCTTTCGATTTCGTCCAGGCCACCAATTGATTGTATCCATTTTAGCGTCACATTCATCACCCATACCACAAATGTCGGCGGTGTGTTATAAAGCGAGTTTTCTTTAATGTGGAGATCATACCGCAAATATGCTGGCAAATCAGTTCGAGCCCGCGCTGCAAAATCTCGATGCACAAAAACGACCGCAAGTCCTGATGGTGCTAAATTCTTCTGAGTTCCAGCAAAAATTAGCCCAAATTTTTTCCAGGGAATTCGGCGCGAAAGCACATCGGACGACATATCTGCCACAATTGGAATGCCATTTGTTTCAGGGAAATATTGCCATTGAATTCCTTGTATTGTTTCATTCGTGCAAAGATGCACATAGGTTGCATTGGGTGAAAATTGCAGCTCTCGCTGTGAAGGGATTCTCGCGTAGTTATCGCTCTTTCCATCCCAGACTACTGCAGTTTTGCCCACCACGGATGCATCGGCATGCGCTTTCTGTGCCCACGTTCCCGTGATGATGAAATCGGCCAGAGAACCTTTATGTAAAAACGCAAGGGGAATCATCCCAAACTGCATGGTAGCGCCCCCTTGCAGAAAAAGGATATGAAAATCATCGGGGACTTCATATATCTTTCGCATAAGCGCAATGGTTTCAGTATGAATTCCATCGTAAATTTTTTCGCGATGGCTCATTTCGATGAGTGACATTCCCGTTTGATCAAAATCCACTAACTTTTCAGCCACTTCCTGCAATACAGGAAGTGGCAACATCGATGGGCCCGATGAAAAATTATAAATTCTGCTCAAAAGAATACTCCTTTCAATTTGATGATGGCAACAGTAAAAACATAAGACATCCAACGCAAGAGAAAATTTTTTACCCATCCCAGAACACAAAACAAAAAAATGGAACCATTATGGGAGAAAAAGGGTTATATTGACAAAATACCGAAAAGGAGGTATATTGCACAATGATGAGAAAATGGATTGTTGCCGTCTTTGTGGCGATGGCGTTCACAGCGGGCATTACTTATTCAGCACAGTCAGAACCGATGCTCATCCACCCTGGACATCACAAAGGGCACCCCGATTGCCCATTTATGAAAGAAAAATGCCACCCGCCATTTTTCTTTGGAAATCCTGAAATGTTCAAGCAAAAATTAGGTCTTACCGACCAGCAAATTGCGAAGATTGAGAAAATTAATCTCGATTACCGCAAGCGAATGCTCGAACAAAAGGAAAAGCTCGAACCAAAACGCATTCAGTTGGAGCGTTTGCTATTAGAAGAAAATGTGAATTTAACCACTGTGAGAAATCTTTTACGCGAGATTGCCGACATTCGCATTGAAATTCACGTGCTTAAAATCATGCATCGCCTCGATATTGAAAAAGTGCTCACACAAGAGCAAAAAGCAAAGCTTAAAGCGATGCGGCCACCGTTTCCGAAAATGCAGCGAGGAATGCCGCATCACGGTGCTGAAAAGTTTTAGGTTCATTTCATTATGTTGCCGGCCTTAAAAGCTTTCGCGGGCCAGCAAATTTTGTATAAAATATTTTAAACGATGGACGAGCAAAAATTTGCCGAAATAGTGCACCGCACAAAAGCAACCGTGCTTGCGGCAATTGAGCGCCACTTGCCTCCGGAATTTTTCCACGCAATTGACGACATTGTGCAAGAAACATATTTGCGCGCATACAAATGGCTTTTGAAACATCGCTGCGTCGAAAGCGAACAGATTCAGCGCTGGCTGTACACAATAGCGAAAAATGAAACTCTCCGCATGATAAAACGCCTCCGTCGGAATGAATACATCCTTGAATCCATACCAATGAACGCGCAACCGAACGATCGAAAAGATGAAACGAAGATTCAACCTCACCACATTGAAAAGCTCCCTCTGAAATACCGGTCAGTCATGGCGTTAGCTTTTGAAGGATACTCGGAATTCGAAATTTCCCAAAAGCTTGCTATTCCTCTCGGTACGGTAAAATCGCGAAAGTTTCGCGGGAAAGAACTTCTTTTTAAAATCCTTACCAAGGAGGAGTCTTGATATGAACGATAACCTCCACGAACGGCTTGCGTTGGAAATCCACTATCGCCTGCAAAGCAACGAATGGGACAAAACAATCGCTCATCGAGTCATTCGATCTCGAAAGAATCGCATGCGTACAATTTTTCTTTCTGCAGCAATAATCCCCCTAATTTTTGTGATTGGCATTATGGCATTTCTCAATAAAAATAATCCCGGTTCTGTTTCTCCTGAAGATTTGGTGTCGAGACAAATCGAAGGCACCTACGCGAGCGTATTCCCACAGGGAAATGAGAATTTTTCCGAAAACACTCCACTTAGAGAACTCGATATGCTCGTCGACGAGGTACTCTCACAAAGATAACTCATGCTGCCATCGAACAACCGATGTGAATTCTGCATGTTGAAACGCGACAAAAACTCTGAAGGCAGTTGTATTCGCATCTTTATTGAAAAATCCTATCGTTAAAATTCGCACAACCTTTCAAAATTTAACGATTTTAAAATTTTGTTTATGTTTATCCATATTCAATCCATGAATGGGTATTGCAAATTTATTATGCGCTGTATAAATTTCACACAGCTAGGGGTTAGTTTTGCCTTTAAAGGAACTCCGCAATGGGCAAAGTTTTTTTAATTTTATTGACAAAAAAACCACTTTTTATATTGTTGCATCCTACTTTCTGGAAAAGCCAACCCGGTTTTCCTGTTTTAATTTAAATAGCAATTGAACAATTGTAAGGATGCGAAAAATGGCTTTAATTCAAAAAACCTATACGCCGAAAGCTGCAGATATTACTAAAAAGTGGTACATAATTGATGCCGATGGGAAAATACTTGGTCGGCTCGCGTCAAAGGTTGCCGACATCTTACGCGGAAAGCATAAGCCCACCTATGCACCGCACATGGACGATGGCGATTATGTGATCGTCATTAATGCGGAGAAAATAAAGCTTACAGGTCGTAAGGCTGATGTGAAAGAATATTTCCACCACACAAAATACGTTGGAAATAAGCGTTTCACGAACATTAAAAAATATTTGAAAGAAAAACCCGAATTTATTATTGAGCATGCGGTGTGGGGGATGATGCCAAAAACGAAGTTAAGTCGTAAAATATTTAAAAATCTAAAGGTGTATCGCGGAAGCGAGCATCCCCATGGAGCACAAAAACCCGAAAAATTAGAACTATAAAATTCGAACGAGGAGAATGCAATGTCGGATACACGCATATACGCGACGGGAAGACGAAAAGCAGCAGTTGCCCGCGTATGGATTAAACCTGGAACTGGGAATATTATTATAAACGGCCTTCCCGTTCAAGATTATTTTAGAAGGCAAACGCTCGTATTGCAAGTAAAACAGCCACTCGAAACAGTAAACGCCGTGCATACAACTGATGTTGAAGCAACCGTAAAAGGTGGGGGATGGTCGGGACAAGCTGGTGCAGTAAAACTTGGTATTGCTCGTTGCCTTTTAAAAATGGAGCCGAATAATCGAAAACCCCTGCGTGCAGAAGGATTCCTTACCCGCGATTCGCGCGTTGTTGAGCGTAAAAAATATGGGCGCAAAAAAGCGCGCAAGCGTTTTCAGTTCTCGAAACGATAATAGGAACTTTATTCATTACGCAGCAATAAATCTGCTCGTGAAATTTTTCGCAAGATGTGGATTTGCATCCCATTTTATTATATAATTTTGCAATAAATTGAAAGCTGCTTTTTTACAATTTTTTCGCATTCCCATTATGCAAAAACATCGGAATGTTCTTTAAATCCTTTGCCAGGCCCTGTACATCGCATCCACTTCCGTTGAATTTTAACGGGATTTTTTCTTCAGCGACAATTATTAAATCTATCTTACCATCTCGAACTCTGATCCATATATAAGCAGTAGCACCAATTGGATTGATTTCGATAAAAAATTGCAATTGGTCATTTCTCCCTTTCTCAATTTCATTACGGTAATCAAGAGTACCAATGCTTTTTTTACTCGCTCTAATTTAACATCGTCCATGATGCAGTCTGAAAGAAATTCTCAACAATCGTGATCCCATCTAAAGCATACAGACGGTTATTAATCATTATTTTTCTTCTCCCGTCTTTTTCAGTGGTTAAAATTGCAATTAAATTACCTTTCGCATGGTGATTTTCAAATTCCGATATACTAATTGTTATCCCACATTTTCCCACTATAATACTCAATTTGCCTAATTGGAAGCACATCAACTGTGTATCTCGAGTCAATGTAGTCTATACAGCAGATGTGCAACTTCGTATTCACTTCCATACTGTAAAACTTGAGAGGAAAAACTTTGGTATGTTTTTTGCTATATTTCAAAAAATCAGCCTTAGACCATTGCATGGCTGAAGAACATGCGAAAATTGATGCGACGAAAGTAACCGCAACCGAAAAACAAATTTTATTTTCTGCAATAATGTAAACATAATAATCTCCAAAAATTTTCAAAAACTTCTATCAATTTCAAGAAATGAAAGGCAAAAAATCCACCATGCTGTTGATACCCACTTTTCTTATACCCTATATGATATTGTAAAACAAAAATAACAAGTATACAATGCTCAGTCCCATTTTTTTAAAATGTTTACAAAAAAATTTATGTTGTTTTAAATCATCTTAATAGTGTGATAACCACGCAATTAAGATGTCCTATTTTAAGATTCCATACGAACGAATTTCAATGAAGTCATCACACGCGAACTTCATAGAATCTCACTGCTTCTCAATTTTACATTAGTTAACAATGAAAACAGGAAAGCAAAGAAAAGGGAGTCTTTTGCCCATAAGCTGTTGCCATTTCACAATTATGGGAAAAGGAATGCAGAAAATGCAGAGAAATATTTATCCACATTGTAAAATCAATTATAAATGCGATTTGATCATTACGTGTATCGCAAAATTGAATTTAGCTAATAATTCGCAAAGTTTATTGTGGAACCATCTGAGCGGACTGCTCGAGTTGGCGCCACTGAGAAGCATTTATCATTTTATCAAACTGGAGTGCAATGTAAAATTTTAATGTACGGCTTTCGTTATTTACACGAACGATGTTCCCTTTAAATTTTAAATTATTAAAACCATTATTTCCAATCCGTTTCAAGATAATACTCAATGGTTGCTTCAAAAGATTGTCAGCAAGATTACAGTTGCATTCGATGAATGCGCCATTCGGGCTAATGTTCACAATCCTTCCATCGATGCCAATAAACGAATTTCCAGCTTGGATATCAATTTCATTATCGGAGATGACGCGATATCGCACAAATCGTCGCTTTTCGCCAGTAGCAATGCCCGCCAACCGTTCGCTTTCAAGATAATCGTAAATCATATTTTTTCCTAAAAATTTTGATTTATACAACGCCTTATCTGCACAATCCAAAAGCGTGTCATAATCTTCTGCATCGTACGGATACGTCGCAATGCCAGCTGAAAAGCGTACTGAAATACTCTTATTTTCGCTCGATTTGAAATGTTCCTCCAAACGGTGTTTAATTCGTTCTGCCATCGCTCTGGCACCAACTCGCCCGGTCTGGGGCAACAATATGATGAATTCATCACCTCCATAGCGCGCTAACACGTCTTCGCTGCGCAAATTTGCTTTTATTACTGCAACGAATTGCTCAAGAATTTTATCGCCAACAATATGCCCATAAGTATCGTTAATCGCTTTAAAATCATCCAAGTCGATAATGATAATTGAAAAGCAATGACTGTACCGTTCTGCTCTCTTGATTTCGTTATGCGCAACTGTATTAAAATAATTTATGTTGTAGCATCCAAGTTTGGTGTCTTCTTTGCTCATAGAAAGAATCTTCTCAAAATCCTCGATCTCAATAAACCGAGGATTTTTTAGCAGCCTCATCTTATTATAGAAGTAATCAAGCGCTGCAACGCGGAATCCTATATCCCTTTGCAATTTTTCAGAAAGGTGTTTTCTGTGTTCAATTATGTGGTCACAATGTTCTTTTGCTTTTTCTTCAGGAATATCGAGGCCTGTAAGGAATTGCAATAAGGCTTTATATCCCCATAGCGGGAAATTATCTGATTTCACAACATCGGTAATTTTTTCAAAATTTTCGGTTTCATTAAAAAGAAATTTCCTTACCTCATCCATTTCAATTGATGCGAAACCATATGCATGACCCACTTTATGCGTCATGGTAGAACCCCCATTACAAAGGATTAATCCTCATACATCTCTATTTCGCATATCGCTTTTTTTCGGGAGTGGAATGTAGGATTTTTCTCACTAAAAATACTGCTTATCCCTTCCTCCTCCCAAAAAGCAACAATGAGCCGCGTTTAAATTTTTTAATTCTCCTTGATTTTTATTATGTCACCTATCACTTTCACCCTTTTGGAGAGCACAATAAAATTGCATGCGCGTGTCAAATAATTTTTTATAATTTTTAAAACAATTCGCAAAATTTTTTTAAAAATAAATCCATACAGATTTTTCACTAATACCCTCACCCGAGTGCATTGTGAAGTAAAAATTAGTTGCATCAGTTCACGAAAGTTTGTTTTTCTCCCGTGATCATGAAAAAATACCGCAATGACATAATCGCTATCGCGAAAAAATATCGCCGAAGCGCCATTCCTTTCTGCAAACATTTTGGCGAATGTGGCGGCTGCCTTTTCCAAGATATCTCATATGAAAATCAGCTTTCGGTAAAACTCGAATACCTCAATCATCTTTTTCGCGGTTTTGCCAAAATTGAAAAAATAGTGCCATCACAACCATACGCATACCGCAACCGCATGGACTTTGTTACCGCATTTGGGAAAATTGGTCTTCGAAAAGCACTCCAATACAAGCACGTCGTTGACATAACATCGTGTTCCCTTTTACAAGAAAAATCCGCTTTGCTTTTTGGCAAGATTCGCTCAGCGCTCTCACAAATTGAAGATTACGATTATCTTCACCACAAAGGCTATCTTCGATACGTAGTCATCCGCCAGGCATTTTTTACCGGCAACCTTATGGTCAATTTTGTAATTGCACAGCCAAATGATCTCATTGTGCATCGCATTGCACCGCTGCTCGGTGAAGTTGATTCTGCAAGCCTCATTTTCAACGATTCGCTCGCCGATACGAGCTTCGGAAAAGAATACGCAATTCTCAAGCGAGGATGGATAGTTGAATGTCTCGATGATATACAATACCTCATCACGCCAAATTCTTTTTTTCAAGCGAATTCTCCCATCGCACGCGAATTGTACCACCACGTAAAAGAGCAAATCTGCGATGATACGGTTCTCGATCTTTATTGCGGTACCGGAACCATTTCGCTTTATATTGCAAACCGCGCGGCACGCGTCACCGGGGTAGAAATATCACAGGAAGCGGTTGATTCTGCTGAGAAAAATAAATCGCTCAACTTCATTTCCAATGTAGATTTTGTCTGTGCCGATGCGCGCTATTTTTTTGAAAATTATGGCAAAAAATACTCGACGTTAATTCTCGATCCCCCCCGAGGCGGCATCCATCCTACGCTTCTGCGTTCCATTGTTGCGCACTCTCCGAATAAAATTATTTACATCTCATGCAATCCACCCCTTCTGCGGAAAGACTTAGAAATATTCGATAATTATTCGCTTGAATCTCTTATTGCATTCGACATGTTTCCGCAAACGCCACACATTGAAGTGCTCGCAATCCTATGTCGAAAATAAATCAGACAATTCCATCATTTCTCCACCGAAGAATCAGGCAACACGTTCAGGCAAAACGCCATTCGTTTTTTGCTATCGTACAACCCGGTTTTGAACGGATTTCCATGCAAGAGCTCATTAACTTGCACGTTGGGACAAATCCCCGCATTGAGCATGGTGGCATTGTATTTTC
Source organism: Spirochaetota bacterium (assembly GCA_026419015.1). Lineage (GTDB taxonomy): Bacteria > Spirochaetota > UBA4802 > UBA4802 > JAGODF01 > DYLV01. Next base: position 3,688 of record JAOAAF010000083.1, on the reverse strand, counting down.
TGGTAAACTCACCGATTGCTACAAAGCAAACATCGCAAGCCGCACAATCACACGCATCATCATGCGAATTGCAGAATTCCGTGCGCGCCGCTTTTCAAAATTGAGAGAACGAGCCGGAAGTATTCCATGGGAACTCTACATAACACCCACCATCCCGGTCAACTTTTCCGTTTCAACTCGATCATCGCGCCTCTTTCATACTGAAAGAATTGCGTTAGAATGTTATCGAGCAATATCAGCGCGATTTGCCTCGATGCGAATAAACTGCCCCGATCGCGAAAATTCAATGGCGACCAATAATTGCGTACAAACAATTTTCATTCGGCTCGTCGACGATGTATGTACCATAAGCATCGATTCAAGCGGTACCCCGTTGTACAAGCGCGGTTATAAATTATACACAACCGATGCACCAATTAGGGAAACTATCGCTGCAGCAATTCTTTTAGAAGCTGGATGCGAAAACATTAATCTTTTTTTCGATCCAATGTCGGGATCTGGCACGTTTTCTTTAGAAGCGGCAATGATTGCTCTCAAGATTGCCCCCGGACTTAACCGGCGCTTTGCCTTTGAACACTGGCCCGCATACAGCGATGCATCACGAAAATATATCGAAAAAAAATTGCACCAAGAAATGCTTTCTCCCTTGAAAACAAATTTCCGCATGATTGTATCAGATATCGATGCACAAGCTGTTGATATCGCCCGCAAGAATTTACGCCAAGCTGGCCTCGAAACAATTGCAACATTTTATTGCAGGGACTTTTTTTCACATAGCACCTCGATTCCAAATACATCAAATGCGTTAGTTGCACTCAACCCACCGTATGGAAAGCGCCTCCTTACTGAACATCGCGCGACACAGCTTTACCAAAAAATTGCTAAAACATTGCGCGCTATTCCTTTAACGCGCTTTGCGCTCATCATCCCACACAGCGTGTGCGAAAAATCAATAGACCTTTTTTATTCAAAATGCATTCCATTTAGAAATGGTGGAATTCGCGTAAAGGCAATTATTCGATGACACAATCACACTTTACTGCGCGAATAACAGAAGTGCAACAATTAGTATAACAATCAACAACTCATCGAATTTTTCTCAATAAAAAATTTAATTTTAATTGACGGCGCATTAATTGCTTTATTAACATTCGCAATATTATCCTTTTCATGGAGGTTTCAAATGAAAAGAACTATCGCGCTTGGTATTTCCTTCGTTTTTCTTATCCCTTTTCTACTCTTTGCGGCAGGAAAAGTCATCGTAACAAAAACCGAAAATACCGCCACCAAACGAGTTGAGTTCGATCACAACAAGCATCGCGCAAAGGGGGTTGCACAATGTGCTATCTGCCACCACAAAGGGAAAGTAGGGCAAGCATGCGCATATAGCGGGTGCCATGCGGGTGCTGCTGGCACGAAGGCAGTGCACGATCGATGCATTGGATGCCATCGCACAAAAGGTGGCAATGCTCCACAAAAGTGCGTTCAGTGCCACAACAAATAATTCTTGCGTGTAACTAATTCAGCGTTTCAACATGCCAGGCATTATTACTCATGCGATTGCATTCCTTGAATCGCTGGAATATCTTGAACGGAAAAAACACAAATCTTTTACGCGCCGTTCAATTAAAGCTCTCTATCAGCAAGAAGTACATCTCCGCGCGGGCCTTTTTGGCGCTCTCGGCCCAAATATTTTCGACTACAATCCATTCCGAAAAACGAAGGCATATCCAGGCTCAAAACTTTCCTTTCTTTTCCACAACCGCGCTGCGGCGACAATTGCCACCAACATGCTCGATCGAATAATCGCTATGCCCGACTTCAACAACGAATGGGCTTCGATGCAGCGCGCATATTTTTATGGATATCTTTCACATCTCATTTGCGATGCAATTTTTCATCCTTTTGTTTTTTTCTTTTCCGGTTTCCCACAAAATATCGAAAATTCTTCGAAAATCAATGCAACTCACAAAAAACAAATTATCTTTTTCCGCGAACAAAATCTCATGTTTGAATACAACATCGATGCATATTTCGAGCACTTTTATAAAAATAAACAATTTCGTTTCACCATTGATGCATTCCTTCCACAAAAGCGTTTCGGAATTGTAAAAAAAATCGAACCAGCGATAAAGGAGATCCTTCTTGGTGCCATCGAAGAAGCATTCCCTGAAAAAATCGTACGCCTTGTGTGGAAATATGGCAAAAATTCAGATGTTCGGCTTTCGGATAGTTTTGGATTTTTAGATATTTGCCCCCAATTGATTAAATTTGCATATGCAATTAAACGCGCTCATCCCAACAGCCGCATTGCGCGTTTTGTGCGAGAGTTGAGGCGAAGAAAATTATTCTATTCCGACTTTATGGTGCTGTACCCCGCACCGCGCAAAGTAAACAAACACTTCGTCAATCTTCATCGCGAACGCTGGCGCAATCCATCGGGTAGCCCTGGGTGGAGATACGAATCAGTCGAAGATCTGTTAATGAACACATGTTCAATCACTACTGAAATATGGGAAAAAGTTGAAGGTATCCTTTTTGGTGAGAAAAAAAATTATCAACAGATCATTCGACATCTCTCGCGTAATCCATTTACTGGCGAAATCCATATCCCCTACGAACAAATGAAAATTCACGAAGCAATTCACATTCGATATTAAGCTTTCAACTTGCACCTATTTTAGAGTGCGGATTATCGAATTAAATCGATCCTTTGAAAAGGCGATGATTGTGTCGGAGGGGAGATATTTTATGAGGGATGGATTTTCAATGAAACTCTGCTTTTTGGTTTCGCGTGCCATCGCATGCACGATATTTGTTGCCGCATTTCGGTGTGGATTATTTATATTGTAATCGAGATAACTATACATCACCGATAGCCCCAAATAAGGATTGTAATACATAGTTGAAAGCAATGCGAGTTCTTCTCCCGTAACTTGATCGTGAGAGTTATACGTGTTGTTTAATATTTTATGAGTAAGTTCATGAATTTCAAACATGCGCCATATTTCATTTTTAATATTTGTCACCTGTGGAAATGCTTTTATAAGGCAATATTTAATGTCATCGTTAACAGGAGAACCAACAAAGAACATCGATTTTACGCTTTTCCCCTGTATGACATTTTTAGCAATGAGATAATCATTTTCCACCTCATCGGGATTGATATATATCATATCAAAGTAAAAAGTAGAATTGCTTGTCGAAAGCTCATCATAATAAATAAGCGGTTGTATATTGTAAATCTTTTCTTTTACTTCAAAAAGCGGATGAGAAATATTTACCAATTTTTTTCGCCCAAAAATACAATATTCTAAATTTATCTTGGGATTTACTGGATTGCCATCGCTTGCAAATCTTAATATCACATTGTAATTTTCAAGTTGCGATTCAAGCGATCGCAGTTTGCTTTCATTATACTTCTCAGGGAATAAATACACATCAAATACTTTGTGGGCGATTGCCTTTATGTGCGGATCCTGAATCCCTGTAAGATAGTTGCGATATTCAATCACATGGAAGCCTTCTTTCTGCATTGCTTGAATCGGAATGCTATTTTCCCGTATAAGGTTCACAAAATGTGGATTTTCATTAAAAATTAACAGTATATATTTCGGAAGCAGGAACTAATATGCTAAATGTATATCGGCTCCTGCTTCCGAATTTCTTCTATTTATATATCTGTCTC
>JAOAAF010000007.1:304-52314 GCA_026419015.1 Spirochaetota bacterium | reverse complement strand
TGTAACCGCCTACGAATGGGCCAACAGCGGCAAGGGATGAAAATTATGTTCCAGATGATGAATGAAGCGCGGCTTTATGTGGGAAGCCAAGGGATGTCAGTATCAAGCGCTGCGTACATGCATGCGGTTACTTATGCGCGAAACCGCGTACAAGGTTCCGATGTGACCCAAATGCTTAATCCCGATGCACCAAAAGTTACTATCATCAATCACCCCGATGTGAAGCGCATGCTTTTATCGATGAAATCGAAAGTGGAAGCAATGCGCACCCTCACGTATTACTGCGCAATGCTTGAAGATCTTACCCATGTCGAAGAAGGTGAAGCAAAGAACGAAGCACAAGGGTTGCTCGATTTCCTTATTCCAATTTGCAAAGCGGGCAATACCGATCCCGCATGGGAAGTGACAGGCGAAGCGATTCAGGTTTACGGCGGATACGGTTATTGCACTGACTATCCTGTGGAACAATATGCGCGAGACGCGAAAATCTTACAAATTTACGAAGGCACTAATGGCATCCAATCGATGGATCTTACCATGCGTAAACTTTTAATGAACAAAGATCAGTACAACTATGGTGTGTACAAAAAGCGCATTCAGGAAACCATCGCAAAGGCAACGGGTATTGTTGACGAAAAATACGTTGAAAACATGAAAAAAGGCCTTGCGAAGATTGATGAAACCGTCGAAAAAATGAAAAAGTACATGGCTGATGGAAAATTTCTCATGATTTTCGCAAACGCAACCCCACTTCAAAAAGCATTTACAGCGCTTACCCACGCATGGATGCACCTATGGGGTCTTTCCGTAGCAATACCTAAAATGAAAGAGCTTATCGGCGATAAAAAAGGTGCAGAACTCGATGCTCTCATTGCAGAAAACAGCGAAGCGGCGTTCTATGTGGGCAGAGTGCTCTCGGGTCAGTTTATGCTTGGTGCTGAATTTACGAAGTTCTTTGCGCTGTGCGACTATATCCTCTCCGATGAATCTGCGGTGGTTAAGGCATCGAGCCCAATATTTACTGGAGCATTGGAACAATAATCGGGAAAATACTGGGGTGGTTTGCGTAACCACCCCAATTTTTTGCGATGCAATAAATCATGTCGTATAAAGCCACCTCACAGCGCGAATCAGCTAATTATTCCATATGAACAATTAAATGGGCTTAAAATCATTTTTTTTGTTCATCAACAATGTTATTAAAAATCTTCATTTATTTATTTTCCAAAACTTTCCGTATAGCTTTTCGAACAATTTCAACGCTTCCCCACTTTTTCAAGTGCCTCCCATTTATGAAAATGGTTGGGGTTGCATGAACATTTAAGCGTTGCGCTTCAGCAATCTGTTTTTGAAGCTCGATTTCCGTTTCATGAGCCACAAGGCAGCTTTCAAACAGTGGAACATCGAGAGCCGACAACACTGCAAGCTGACGCATATGCATGACATCAGTATTTTTGGGAGCTAAATTAAACGCATGTTCCAAATACACTGGAAATTCGTTCTGCTTTGACGCACAAATGGCACCCTTTGCCAAGAGGCATGCGCCAGGATGTACATTCTTGTTTACACCACGATTGCATGTCGAATCCAGCGGAAAATTCATAAAAACTACGTGGACAGAATCGCCAAATTCTTGAGCGATTTTCGTAATGATTTCTGATGCTTTCTTACAATGACCACATAAAAAATCGGAAAATTCAACAATCAGTATCGGAGCACCTGCTTTCCCGAAAGAACACACAAACGAAGGTTGAACATCATGAACCTTCTCGGCCAAAAATTCATCAATTATTTTATCAATAATTGCATTCCTCCTTTCCTCAATAACATTCTCCTTAAGTTTTATAACACAATAATCCAAAAATAGCCCAACAAGAATTGCAGCACCTATGGAAAGTGCACTGAATGCCACCAGCGCGCGCAAGCTTTGTAATGAAATTTTTTCACCAAATTCTCTCACTGCTTCCCGCAATGAAAATGGGTTCAATTTCCAACGACATAAATAGCTCACCACCAAACCTAAAGAAGTCAAATTCGCACAATAGGTCACAACACACAATGGACAAAGCGCGCGAATAAAAATTATACTTACGGCAAACATGTAAAGGCTATACGCGGTGCCAATTAGCAGCATCCAAAAAAGCACGCGTATATAATCATTATAAAGCGAATTTCGAAACACAAACAACGGAATGATTCCACACAAAAGCAGCGTAAAATACATCATTCCCCATGACGTCTGGGGAATCGATAGAAAATGTGAATAGGTCGATTTATCGACGCGCTCACAGCTTACATACGAATCCCTTTTGCCACAGAGAGCGCTTGCCATTGATAACACAAAATTTTCTTGGTATTTCAATTCCCAAATAATTTCACGAAAGTGGCGCTCATATGCAATGAGAAAGGTTGCACCAGTTCCAATTAATGCACACAATAACAATAAAACTGCACACCACCGTTGGCTTTTCATTGGAATTTAATGACTAATTACCTTTTTTTAAAATTTTCGTAAAAAAATTAATCATTTTAGCTTTTTTGTGACATAATTTTTTATATTTTACACAATATTAAATATTTTGAATATTTATTAAATGAATTATTTTAAAAAATGATAGTTCTAAGTTATTGAACTATTTTCTGAATAGAGCTTAATTCCAGTTTTGCTTAATCGACATAAACGAACAAAACTAGACTTATTGATGAACGATTTACCTTTAGGTCAATCGATGAAATAAAGAGGGATTCGAGGCGAAACTTCACGACACCGTATGCGAACAAATTAAAAGCTGATCATCATAATGAAACTATACCGTTCATATCACAAAACGTTCTCGACAATTTCAAGAGCAGACGGAGGAACGGCAATAAGGAACGATTTCATCTTATAAAGGTCGCCATAAAGCAACGAAATAAAATGAAAATTGATCTTTTGCATTATGCATAGCTCTTTTAAAAATCGTTTATGCTCTTCGTCTTTCAGATCTAACACCAGAAATGCCGTTACGTGGTCCTTTTGGGGGTTAAAAACTATTATACATCGTACGCGGTTTTCAAAATTTTCAAAAAAAACGAGGGGATCCTCATCGATAATTTCTTCGACGAGATCGTACGAAGTAAAATAAAAGACGTGGGACGATTTGCCATTTGAAAGCAACATCGAATCATCTCTATCCACAAACGATTCATAAAAAAGCGCAAACTCATCACGAGATAAAGGCGATTCATTGGGAAGCGCACAAAACTGTTCTATAATTTTTATCTCATCGCATCCCTTTTTCATATTCCCGCACCGTCACCAAAAAAGCTTTCAACCGGTTTTTCTTGGATAACCCGCGTCCCTGGAGGCACATCATGCGTAAGCCATACATTTCCACCGATTTCCGAACCCTTACCAATTGTGATTCTGCCTAAAATAGTTGCTCCTGAATAAATGATCACATCGTCCTCCACAATTGGATGGCGCGGAATCCCTTTAATTGGATTTCCATTCTCATCGAGCGGGAAGCTTTTTGCGCCAAGCGTTACTCCTTGATAAATGCGCACATTATTGTGAATAATCGAGGTTTCCCCTATCACCACCCCTGTGCCATGATCGATAAAACAGCGCTCTCCGATTTGTGCTCCTGGATGAATATCGATCCCCGTTCGCGAATGCGCCATCTCGCTTATTATGCGCGGAATGATGGGAACATCGAGTTTGTACAATTCATGCGCAATGCGATGGTTCGTAAGCGCATAAATGCTCGGATAGCAAAAAATGGTTTCACCATAGCTTTTAGCTGCAGGATCTCCCTCATACGCGGCAACCACATCAGTAGTCAAAAGGCGTCGTATTTCCGGTAGCTTTTCAAGAAAACGTAGCGTTGTTTCCTTCGCTTTCATTTCGCATTCTTCACATGTGATATGTTGGTTTTTTTCAGTACATGAAAAGCAATACCCTCTTTTTATTTGTTCAGAAAAAAGCAAAAATACTCGATCGAGAGTTGCACCAATATGATACGGCATCGTTTCAAGCCGAATTTCCGAATTGCCAAAATAACCCGGGAATATTACTGTACGAAGCATTTCCACAATATCGGAAATTGCATCAACCGATGGCATTGGCACCTCGTGAGTCGAACGGTGATAGACAACTTTATATGATTGTGGCAAGCAAAGTTCTGAAATGATATTTTTAAATATCCTTTCTTGCTTTTCTAAAAAATTTACTCGGGACATATGATTTTATAAGTTTTTGAACATTAGTAAGTAAAATATAGCGCTCATTGTTTATCTTTGCCCAATTCTGCTAACAAGCGAGATTGCATATTCCGATAATGGGAAACGCTATAACGCACCATTACTATAAAAGGCGTTTCATACCTTTTTTTCATCATGATGTTCACATGCGAGATAAGGTCGCGAATTTCCACATCGCTTCTGATGAGATTATTTTTTAAGTCATTTTCCACAAGTTCCTGCAAAAATTGAACATACGATTTTATAAACTCTAATGCAATTTGTTTTTCAGAATTTTCAGAGCCTGCGATATCATTGGTGGCAGTGATATCATCTTGCGCGAGGAGTTCCTCAACGTAATTTATTACTGTTGATTCATCCGCAGAAATTTTTTCAATTTTTTCTTCCATGTACAAGTTTAACTTTGCTTGTTATGTGACAGTAACATCACATTGTTCGCTTCATCGTCAACAAAATTATTACAAGATCCTTCAAAAAATATACTTAATATTGACCTATGGGAAGTTCTATTAACTATTTTACGATAAATCAAATTTTTCAAATCCACATTACAAAATAAAAAGGGGAATTCCTTTCAATAATTCCCCTTTTATAGCAATATCACGTTATAACTAAATCACTTTGCGGGTGCTTCTTCAGAAGGAACTTGCTCAACTGCCGGTGCAGGCTCATTTGCAGGAGGTTGTTGTGGTTGTTGCTTGCAACCAATTACCGAAATGACGAGAACTACCAACATAAGAAAAAGAATTTTTTTCATACGAACCGCTCCTTTTTATTAGTTTTTTAATATTTTAATATAATTTTGCGCATTTCATGATCACAGCTTGTTTTGGTTATACAAAATCGCAAAAGATTATGTGGTCAGGGGCGGAATCGAACCGTCGACACGCGGATTTTCAGTCCGCTGCTCTACCGACTGAGCTACCTGACCACACATTTCCAGTATTTTTTCTACTTGAGAATTGTCAAATAAAAAATTACAAAGGCAGTATATTTTATATAACCGCTATTTTTCTTGGTAAAACTTAAATGAATTCGAAAATTTGTTTAATTGGCATTATTCTTTTTTCTATTCATCCATTCGCTGCTACAGAAACAGAAGATGAATTTTTCTTCAGAAGAGGGATGGAACTATACCGCAACAAACAATTTCAATTTGCAATTGAAGATTTTGAAAAAGCGTTAAAGGCAAACCCAAACAACTATCGGGCAGCAAATATGTTAGGTAAAATATACCGGAAGAAAAAACAGATGAAAACTGCACTTGACTATTACCTCCTTTCGCTTTCCATAAATCCTTCCCAAGCAGACATACACTATGCAGTTGGCACCCTATACGACTACTTTTATTCCAGCACAAATTCCGTAAAACATTATTCGAAGGCAGTTGAACTTAACCCCACTCATCGATATGCGCTATTAAAGCTTGTACGATATTATTTGCTGCAAAAAGACCCACTAACCGCTAATCGCTTTTTCGAAAAAAGTTATAATCTGGGAAAAGAAAAAGCTACAAAATTTTTAACTGAAGCAGAGCGAGCATATGCAGAAGGCAACGAACTGAAAGCTTTGGAACGTTATCGAAAAGCTGTCAAAGAAAATCCTGCACATCTGGATGTTTATTTTAAAATTTCAGAAATTTACCTTCGCATGAAGGATTACCAAAAGTCAGTTCGATGGCTTGAAAAAGTAACATATATCCGTCCCGATTGTGAACTAGCATTTGTCCGCCTTGGAAACCTATACTATACTGCACCTCTTTCCAAAAATAAAAAGTTCCTATTCGATATGGCAATTTTAAATTTAAACAACGCTTTGTCGCTGAATCCTCACAACAAAGATGCTCTGCTCTTGCTGGCCGATATATATTATAAATCTGGGAAGTTGGCAGAGGCAGAAAAACTATACAAAAAAATAGAGGAGATTGATAATGGCCACAACTAATTTCTACAATTCAGTGACGATATCCAATTCAATTTTTCTTCCATTGCGCAAAATCGAACCACCAACCTCTTCATCGTCATCGAATCGTTCTTGAATTTTTTTCGAATCAGGCATCTTGTCTTTTTCCACTTTTGGTTCAATTACCTTTTCCTCTTCAAATAACTCATCTTCATGAGGACGTGGAACTGATTTCTTCGACTGAATATGTGCGTCTCTTTCCACACTTTCTGGTAACTTTTGTGATTCAATTTTATAAAGGAGTTCTTTAGTGCTCATGTTTTTCCATTCCTGAGCGATTTCGCTGTATTTCCCTCGCGGATAATCGCGCAGATATGTTTGAAATTCCCTTGCTGCAAGATCAAATCGCTTGCTCATAAAATATGCATATCCCTTTTTTATCCGTGCGTCCTGATCTTTCTCGTAGAAACCATTATTCAGCACACGGTCAAAATGCATAATTGCTCGATTATAATCTTTTTTCGCAAAATACGATTCACCTGTCCAGTAAAGGGCATATTCCGACTTCCTATCATCTGGAAAATTCCGAAGAATTCGTTCAAAAAACCCGATTGCCCCATCATAACGACCATGGCGGTACTCTCTCAACCCGCTCCAATACGCTTGTTCTTTATATGCGCGCCTCACATCTGCCGCATAAGGGCTTATGCCTCCAAAATACCTTAGAAAATACTCGTACATGTTATACGCCGCAACATCGTGACCCATTCGTTTGTAAGCGCGCGCTTTTCCTAAAATTGCCTCTTCATTCCCCCCATGCTCTGCAAGCGAAATATCAAACATCCTCTTTGCCTGTTCGTACTTACCCATGTTTAAATAGGCATGCCCTAACTCTGAATAAATTCTACCGCGCAGTTCACCATTCGATGAATTATTGAGCAACGTGTAAAGTTGATGGATGCCTTCCTCAGAATATCGTTTGAGAACATTAATATGAGCCAATCGCACAAGAGTATTTTCGCGGAGTTCCGGAGAAACTTTACCAACTTTATTTCGTATAATTAGCGAATATTTTAAATGTGCGAGACGATAGAGATTGAGCCGCTCATAACTACGCCCGATGTAAAAATAAGCCTCAGGAACAACTTTTGCATCGGGATACCGCGCAATGAGTTTCGAAAGCGTACCAATTGCTTGATTTATAGATTCCCTATCCGCAGTTTCATCACCTCGTTCAAAGATAATTTTTGCTTCCGCGAGCATTTCCCGCGCTTCGCGCTCGGGGCGAATGTATCGATCATAATATGCAAAAAGTCCTACACCCATTATTACAAGCATAATGCCAAAAATCATTTTCCAATTCATCATTACCTCTCCTTTGCGATAACCATTATTTCATCATTAATTTTATCGTCTTCCATTTAACTTCGATATAGCAAAAGAACTCCAGAATTTGGCTTCATCGGGGTAATACTCTTTTACATCGCTTCTTAAAAGATATTCGAGCGATTTCCGATATCTGCCTTTTTCAATATAGGACCTCCCAATAAAAAGCCGCGCCTTCGCCGCATCCTTTTCATCAATTCCTTCCTTTATCAATGAATCGAGCTTACGTATTGCAGCGTTATACCTTCCTTGGAAAAAAGTGTCTCGTATAACAGAATCAACATCAACGCGAGGAAATTTCTTTTGTTCTGATTTAGAAATTGTCTTTTCAATCTTTTTCTCTTCAAAAATTGGTAATTTCTCCTTTTGATCTTCTCTTACAATTACCGCTTCATCGGTAATATTCGATCCCTCAACTAATTCATAGACATCCCATTTCAGTTTCTCCTTAGGCACCAACGCATAGTAGTACTTTCCTGGTGGCGGAGTATCTATAAACTTTTTTTGATTGATATCAATGTGAGCAATAATGTTGCCTTGTTTTATATCGGATGCTTTCTCAACCAAATTTTCCAGGCGGGCTAACGCATATTCTCTCTCTCCACCTTTCCCTTTCACATTCCATTGCACAGCAACCTTCCCCTCTTTTGCTTCTGCGCGAATCGATTCCACTTGTAATTGCAATCCAACAATTACTGGTTCCACGGTATAATTTTCCTTTGCAATAAGCACATTATCGAGCGTGCCATCATCGAGCTTGCCTAACACTGCATAATAATTTTCCCCTTCTCGCGGATTTTCATCGATATACTCAGTTCTTCCCATTGAGGTATTTCCAATAAGTTCAGACATTGCGAGTTTTTCCGAAGTAGAAATCGGCTTATTATCTCTATAAATCAAATACCTGCCCTTTTGCTCTGGAACTTTTTCCTTCCAACTAATTTTTACTAGTTTTTTTGTCATTATTTGTGCAGAGATGTTTGTAACCAAATACTGGGCCTGCATCGCGACAAAAACGCCATTAACAGTATAACTTTGATCTGGAACAAGTTGTAAATCCTCATTCCCTTCGACATCCTTCGTGGTTACTGCATAAAAATAATTCCCCGTTTTTTTTATACCCGTATCGATATAGCTCGTTTTATTTGCAGGCAATTGTGCAATAACATCTGCATTCTTTATTTTGGACGGAGAATTGAGAGCTTCTGTCCCCCTATACACATTGTACACCACCCCTGATTGGTGAATACCTTTCCACGTGATGAGTACTTGGTTTCGATTAATTACCATCGCATGAATGAGCGTTACCTGTTCGGGATATTTAACTTTTGGGATTTCGATTTTTTCTTGTTCAATTACAACCGGGACTGTGGTGTAATTCACATTTGGGAACAATTCCACATCGCGATCCTGCACTTTTTGCTTCGCGAGCACCACATAATAGTAATTGCCAGGGGGAAGATTTGAATCGATTGCACTCATTTCAGCTCCTGCGGGCACCACTTTAATCGATTTCGCATTGAGAGCCTTCTCCATAGAATGAGGAACTTCTAGCGATCTTCCCACAATAAATTCATCGTCAAACCCCGGATCCGCTTCCCATGTAATCTTTATCGCACCAACTATTTGTGGAATTCTCTCAGCCTTTATATTGCGCGCAACGTATACTGGAAGCCTTCTTTCTTTTTTTTGCTCATCCTTCGCAGTTTTGCTTTCTTCCTGAGGTATGCGTTCAATATCCAACTCCAAAAACTGCGACATGACAATCCCATAAGAAAAAAGCACCATAAGACTTATGCAACCGATCAACCCACTCTTGTTTAACCCTTTCATACTATTGCGCCACTTTTGGTATTTGTTACAAATTTTAAAATAATTTCTTTCACAAAAATACATTATTAATAATCGGTAACAAAAAACTATCCCTTAATCAATAAAATTTTATAAACTTTTATCGGATAATATCTCTTTAATCACGAAAAATATTAATAATAAAGAGCATTTAAAACCACAAAATTTTCTATATTTATTTCATACACGGGGAAAATATAATCAAAAATTAGAAAAAAATGATTGAAAATCTATACTAAATATTTTTTACTGTTTGAAGTTATAACTTCTATTTTAAATTCAATACAATTGACATCAAATGACAAAAGAAGAAAAAATCCAGGCGAAAAAGAAACATATCATCGAAGCATTAAAGAATTGCCTTTCAAAAAATGTATATTCGCAAATTACCGTTCAGGATGTTGCAGATGAAGCAGGATTTTCTAAGGGTGGTCTTTTGTACTATTATCCAACAAAAGAAGGTTTGTATATTGACCTCATCGAAGATTTTTTTACCAGCTTAGAGCGCGATCATGAGGAAGTCATTCGAGGGAATCTCCAATCTGATGAACGAGCTGGCATCTCTGCCCTTTTTGTAATTGAGAAATTGGTGTTCGATAAAAAGAATTCTCGTATTTTTATAAACCTGCTTCTCTATGGATACGAAGATCCGCGGATTATGGAAATGTTGCGCACCTATTTACGAAAACACTTAAATCTTTTTAGCACCATTATTTCCGATGCCCGTGCCAATAACCCTGCGCGACGAAAAACAGATTACGAACCACTCTTTATTGGGAGAATTGCGCAACTTATTGTATTCAGTGCAGGTATTTTTGAATCGGTTGACCCGCTTGAATTCGATCCGCTTCTTTTAGTGCAATATATCAACTCGCTTTTCAAAGGATAAAATTTCCATCCCCTTTCATCATTGAAACTATAAATAAGCATAACAAGCAATTTTAAAATATAAATGCACCACCAGATTAACTATATGCTTTTTCCGCTTTTTATTTCGATGAGCTTCTTTTTTAAATCGCTTTCAAGCTGAGCAAGCTCAGCTTCTGCTTGCTTGCGCTTTTGCCTTCCTTCTTCTTGGATTTTCAGCGTCTCTTCAATTGTACTAACCAACTCATTATGAACTTTTTTAAGAGTTTCAATTTCCACAATTCCACGCTCAGACTCCCGTGCAACTTCCAAGCTTGAAGTTTTAAGCATTTCTGCATTTTTTTCCAAAAGTTCATTGGTGGTCTTCGATACTTCTTGCTGTAATCTCAGCGCTTTCTTTTGTTTAAAAAGACCAATCGCTATAATGATCTGATTTTTCCAAAGAGGTATTGTATTGAGAATTGAACTTTGAATCTTCTCGACCAACAGTTGGTTATTCCCTTGAATGAGTCGAATTTGCGGTGCTGTTTGAATGGCAACCATTCGACTAAGCTTCATATCGTGAAGCTTTTTTTCAAAGCGATTAACCATCTGGTTTACATCTTGAAATTTTTGCGCATCGACAGGATCGCCCGATGCTTCGGCTTTTGCTTTTAGCTCGGGGAGCACTTTTTCTTGAATTTCTTTAAGTTTCAACTCGCCTGCAATAATGTGTAAATCGAGTTCTTTCAAATACTCAAGATTTTTTTCGTACAACGTATCGAACATCGTCACATCTTTTAAAAGCTGCATCCGCGCTTTTGCAAGTTCATCGACTATTTTCTCAATCTGGACGCTGAGTTTCTCATAGCGAGCCGCAAAGCGCTTAAATTTGTCCATAAGATTCCCAATGATGGGTATTTTTGAAAGCGTGCTCTCTTCCGAGAGGCTCTCCACATCGAGTTCTTTTACATTCACCATAAGCTCTGAAAGCAATTCGCCAGCAATTCCTGCATCCTTTGCTCGAATTTGTTCTAAGATTGAATCGGCAAAGCTTGAGATTTTGCTTTGAGTGCCCACACCGAACTGAATGATTTCTTGCGAATCCTCTATATTGATCGATTTTTTTATTTCTTCCACCTTCGCTTTTTCTTCGGGAGTAAGCTTGTCGAAACTTACCACTTCTTTCGACGACATTGCTGCAAGTTCCATAGGTTCCTCCTATTGAATTTTTGGATACATTGCTTAAAACGCACTTAATAAAAAACTATATGCAAATCTCACATTGATTCATAAAGAAAGACATTTAAATTATAAATATACTCTCGCAATAAAAATTACCCCATCATATAATCGCACCAGCATCCTTTTAATTCGTCAAAACAAAAACTCCATTTACTTTTACATTCCCTCCAACTTCATCGTCTTCTTCAACACCTCAACCTCAGTATCCAAATCCAACAAATCATCTTGCAAAAGCATTTCATATTGTTTCTCAAATGTGTGACGTACAGTATGCATAATGTCCTCAACTTTCTTTAAACTTTTCTCGATTTCTGGAGTAATTGATGACGAATTTGAAAGCTCCACATACCGCGTGACAATTTTTACAGTAGCATCCAAATAATAATTAATGAATTGCCGCGCACGCTTTATATCCTTTGGATCTTTACGAAAATTATCGATGATATTCATCGCAGCCCGAGCAATGCCGCGTACTTCTTCTGCAACCGCATTGTTTCGTATGCGAATGGTCATTGCGCGTATTTCGCGCACTTTGTCCGCACATTCATCAATAATTCGCTGAGCTTCTCGCGGGTTTATCCCAGTATCGTTTGCAACTTCTGATTTTTCACTGCTTTCTTTTTTCTTTTTTGGCCACACGATGCGAAGTGCGATAAACACGAGCAATGCTAATATCATAGAAAGAAATGTTCCATACGCAAGAACTGTTTTTAATACTATAAAAAATGCAACGCCACCGATGATGGTTACAAAACTTCTGACTCTGTTTTTTAATTTTTGTTCGGCCATAAGCAAGCTTTCAGCACCGCAACTGTTTTCATCACTGTAAAACAAGGAAGCTAATTTGCAAGCGATTTTATTTCACAAATCTATTCTTTTTTATAAAGTTTTTTCAAAAATGAATTGCGTTTCTGCGAGTTTGCCAATAAAATATTACTCGATAAATTATTATTCTTGTACGATATTTTTATAAAAATGGGAGATCAATATGAAAGCACTTGTCCCCCTTGCCGAAGGTTTTGAAGAAATTGAAGCGGTTTCAATTATCGATGTGTTGCGCCGCGCTGGCATCGAAGTGGTTACTGCCCATATCGGAAAAAATCCTGTGAACGGTTCACATAATATCCCTTTAATCGCAGACTTATCGCTCGATGATTGTACTCCGGAAACTTTCGACGCAATGATTTTGCCAGGAGGAATGCCGGGAAGCGAAAATTTGAAAAACAACGAGAATGTCATTGCATTTCTTAAAACAATATACAAAGGGGGAAAGCTTGTGGGAGCCATCTGCGCTGCGCCCATGGTGTTGGGATACGCGGATATTTTACACGGGAAGCAAGCTACCTGTTATCCTGGATTTGAAACGGAACTGCGAGGTGCACAGGTAGTAGATAAGCCTGTCGTTATCGATTCCAAAGTTGTTACAGGTCGTGGAGCAGGATGTGCGATTCCCTTTGCCCTTGAAATTGTGGGAATTTTAAAAGGCGAAACTATAAAAAATACTCTCAAAAGCAATCTCCAAGTGTATTGGAATCTGTGAGGTGCACATTGAGCGAAACCAAAAAAAGCTTATTCAAAAAAGGCGCATACGTGTATGTGGAAGGCGATGAAGATGTTGATGAGGTATACATCGTCGAACGAGGTGCCATTGAACTAGTCACAGAAAACAAAAAAATTAAGCGATACAAAACCACTATAAGCGATGGTGAAATTTTTGGCTTCATCAGCGCACTCATTCGCCGTCCACGTATGGAATCGGCATTCGCGCTTAAAGACTCAATCGTCATTTCGGTTAACCGTTCTCGCTTTATCTATTTGGTTCAAAAAAATCCAGATATTGCTCTCAAGATAATCCGTTACTTTGCAGAAGAACTCCGTTTGTACGATGAAATGATGTTTTCGCTTAAAGAAACCGAAACATCTTTGGTTCCCGATGAATTGAAATTATTCAACATTGGTGAATATTATTTTAATACGAAAGCTTATAAACACGCGCTATACGTGCTCACACGCTATCTTGAACTTTATCCGACCGGCTCTGAAAGAGATGTGGCGCAAACAATGATTAATGAAATTGCGAAAAGTGGCCTTACCAAACTTACACCGCCAGCAAAAAGTGGTGTGTACAAACTTTACCAAGATGGTCAAATGATTTTCTGTGAACACGAACCAGGAGAAGAACTTTATATCATAAAAGAAGGTAAAGTAAAAATTACAAAAGTAAATGAAAATAATGAAATACTTTTATCCGTACTTCGTGAAGGAGATATTTTTGGAGAACTTGCAATTGTATCTGAAAAACCGCGAAATGCATCGGCTATTTGCATAGGAAAAACTTCACTTCTACCAATACGCAAGGAAACGCTCCCATGGGTGCTTTCAAAATCTCCAGCGATAATTAACAAAATATTTATGGCAATCAGCCAACGAATATGGTTTACTTATACAAATCTCGAAGCAAAATTGTATAACAAACCAATTACTCGCGTATATGCCTTAATTGAAAACAAACTCCTCCAGGATAATATCTCTCTTAAAAGCAAAGAACCTGTCGTACTGAATTTCACCGTGGAAGACCTCTTGCGAGCGGCAGGAGTGACATTAGCACAAAAAGACCAAACGGCAGAATTATTATTAGAAGATACAAATCTTGAATTTAATTTTGGACAACTTACTATAAGAAATCCAAGCCTTTTAGTGTCAAAAGCAAACTTCTACAAATCGCGAGATCTGGTACACGTAGAACTTGAGGCAACCGCTACAAAAGAAAAAGCAAAAAAAATTAGTACTCCATCTGAGGAAGTGCAGGAAATAACCGTGAAAGAAGAAACAGAAGAAGAAATTGCAAAAATTCGCGAACCAGAAAATCAACTCCCATCAGTTGAATCTTCCGATGCGAATGACGAACTTAAGTTGCCATCGCAGGAAATTAAGATAGATTAAGGCCAGTAAAAATTCAACCTTACAAGAAAATGTATTGACGCAAAAATTGGTTTCTATATTCACTTGATAGGAAGATTTTAATCTGAAGCAAAAAGTGATAACTTATTCTCAATAAAAGGTGGGTTATGAACTACACGCTCGTAAAACAGTTTGCGAACAATGCAATAGATAATTTTTTCAATTTCTTTTACAAATGGGTGGACTTCTTTAAACTTCTCGCTGAAGTTTTCTTTGCATTCTTAGACATTTGGGTAACTTTTTTCCAAATATTTTCAAACCTCTATCTCTACATTTACTATCTTTTCCTTTTCGTTATTGACAAATCGAGTCAATCTGGTTTTTTATTCTTTTTTAGAAGGCGTATTCCAAAACGAGTCCCCTATATGCCCTCGAAGGTTTATGTGCGCGACATCTACAATCCCATTCCAAGCATCTACGGGAAAAAAACATCAAATGCACCAATAAAACCAGCAGCTACTCCATCGCAGACAGTCAAAGAAACAATTTCTGCAACCGTACAAAAACTATCAAACAGGCCATCTGGAATCAAAACTCCATTGAGTAGAAAATTTTTGGAAATACTTCAAGAATTCTTCGCTGCAATCAAACGAGTCATAACTTCTCCAGTTCGAACCGTTGCAGAGTACATAGTTCGAAAATTCAAACTTCGTCCAATAGAAGAACCTGCGGGAAGTCGCCGTCTTATCGATGAATACATGAAAGAGTACGAAAGTAAACGGCGAGCACAATGAAATGCTTAACAAGAATTTTCTTTTCTTCTTTGTTAATTTAATAAATTTTTATTTATGCACTAATGTCGCCGGTTTAGTCCCAAATTTTTCGATATGAAAGCCTTTCTTTTAAAGTAAAAAAGTCACTTCCCTTTGGAACAAGCCGCAGCTTTGTCTTTAGTGTTTTTTCATCGATGAGTTGATTAAACGGAACCGCTTTGAGATCGAAATTATCGGTTACCGAAACCATTACCCCAAAAATATTTTCCCGATAAAATTTATACGCTCCGTATCCGAGCATGCTTCCCATAACCACATCAAAACTTATTGGCGCTGCTGCTCTGGTTTCGTATCCAATTTGCTTCGCAACAATTTTTACTTCAAGCCCTGTTTTTTCTTTATAAAGTTTTTTCACGCGATCAGCTAATATTTGAGAAATGTTTGCCTTAGAAAAAATCACATTCCCATGACGATCTGTTTCTGTCGGTTTTAACCCATCCGGTAGCTTATCCGCGAGGCCTTCCGCAATAGCAATTACCCCATATGGACGGCGGTTATTCTCGCGGGCAATAATGGTATCTGTGATTTTCTCAACCACTTCATCGATATTCATAACATCCGAATCAATATCTTCACTCGAGATCATGAGAATAGCTTCTGCTGCAATACCTGCGGCGTAAGTTATCCATCCCGCTTTCCTACCCATAAGTTCTACAATAAAAAAACTATCAGTTGCCTGTGCATCAGCCTTAAGATTCAACATAATTTTTTGTGCGGTATCCACTGCAGTCCAATAACCAAACGTCCATGCAATACCGTAATAGTCGTTGTCGATTGTCTTAGGAATATGAATGATGGGCATACCCATCAAATACAAATAATTTGCTGTTTTTAGCGTATCATCACCACCAATCGAAATGAGAGCCCCAATATCCAAATACTCACATGCTTGGATGATGTTTCTCAATCGTTGGTTTTTTTCAGGATTTTTTAAATCTTCCATTGATTTTATGTCTTTTCCGGGGTTGGCTCTTGATGTTTTTAAATAAATTCCTCTATCGTTTCTGAATCGGGTGATTTCATAGGTGATTTCTTCGTAATGCGTGCCTTTCCGTAACCGAGGATTGGAAATATTGAAATCTTGAATAAACTCATAGCCACGGTAAAACCCAATTACCGGAATATTATGATCGAGGAAATTGAGTGCAGTTGAAGAAATGACTGTATTTGCACTTGGGGCAGGACCACCTGAAAACAGTATTCCCACTCTATTTCCTTTAAGGTTTTTGCTCATCTCGCCACAACCTCTTTAAACATTTTTTAATACTGATGACTTTTAAAAAACCATCAATATTTAGTCGCACGGGATGGACACATAAATTGGTTCTTTTTTTTTTGCAATAAAAAAATTATTGTCACTTTGGCAATTGTTTTAATACCACTAATGCATCTACTGCAATGGGTCGATTGCCACAAACAATGAGGGGATTAATATCAATTTCGGCGATTTCGTCATATTTTACCCCTAAATTCCCTACTCCCACCAAAGCCTTTGCGAGCATTTCTTTATTAACTGCAGGACTTCCTCTAAAAGGACCCAAAATTTCCTTGGCGCGTATTTCTTCGATCATCTCCAATGCATCATCCATTGTAATCGGAGCAACGCGAAAGCTCACATCATGAAGAACCTCAGTAAAAATTCCTCCCAGACCGAACATTACACACGGACCAAATTGCGCATCTCTGGTAAGACCAATCACGAATTGTCGATCTCCATCTACCATCTCCTGAACCAATATGCCATCGAGTTCCATTCCCTTGCTCACAAGCTCATCAAACGCTCGCTCGACTTCTTCATCCGTATGAAGATTTATCTTCACCATCCCATATTCGGTTTTGTGCATCAGTTCGGCCGAACATCCCTTCAGCGCAACTGGAAAACCTATTTCACGTGCAGCCTTTAATGCTTCATCCTTGGTCTTTACAAGGATTTCTTTCGTGATTGTTACACCCACATCGGATAGCACGCGCTTCGAATCGTATTCAGAAAGAGCCTTTTGTTTTTTCTGAATTGCATTCATAATAATTTCTTTCATCATAGCCTCCCTAATTTTTTTAAATATGCGGCATAACGAAATTGCTTTGCCAAGCATTTTACCGCTTCTTCTGGTGTTTTAAAAATCATTGCGCTGTATTTCCCTTTCTTCTCAGAACGATGGATCACGGGCTGGTCTGGGGGAGAAATAAGTGCAACGGGATAAATTGGCTTTTCGTATTTTTCCATAAGTTCTGCAATGTTATCGAGAAAGGCAGATTGCATTCCATCGAGGTGTTTATCCATTTCCACAAAATCCATTTTCACTTCTTTCCCAAGCCGAATAGCAGCTTCATATAACCGCAATACCGATTTAAACGAATTAATAATGCCCAATACAATAATTGCATCGTATAGATCAGAGCTAGCCATTATTTCAACAGAATCTTTATACAACTGCGGATCGGGCTGGCCAACCAAATCCACAGGGTTCCCTTTGCTCCAAAAATGCGGCAATCGCTCATCAAGCTTCGCCATTAATTCCCTTGAAAGCGGTGGAAGCAACAATCCGTGTTCTTCGCATTCATCTGCGGTAATTACCCCCCATCCGCCACCTAATGTGACTACTCCAACACGATTCCCTTTTGGCAATGGCATCGAATCAAAAGCAGCAGCCAACGTAAGAAGCTCCGATTGCGTATCCACCATACACACTCCGCACTGTGCCATTGCTGAACGAAAAATCTGGATGCTCCCCGCTAAGGCTCCAGTATGCGACATCGCTGCTTTTGAACCAATACTTGTTCTCCCACCTTTCAAAAGCACCACTGGTTTTTTAGCAGTTGTTTTTCGAGCCGCTTCCATAAACGACCTTCCATCATCTACCCCCTCAACATACATAATGATGACAGATGTATCCTCATCCTGATAAAAATAATCAAGATAATCCTCACAGCGCAAAACAGCTTCATTTCCAGAACCAACAAATTTACTAAGACCAATGTGCTGTTGTTCTGCCCAATACATAATTTGATTCCCAACATTACCGCTTTGTGCCATAAGAGAAATCCCACCTGCAAAAAGGCGTACGTGTGAAAACATCGCATGGAGATTGATTTTAAAATTTGCCATCCCCATCGTGTTGGGACCTACAATGTTCATTCCTTTTGCATGCGCAAATTCTGCTAATTGCCTTTCTAACTTTTTCCCCTCTTCATTTGTTTCGCTAAAACCCGATGACACAATCACCGCATTTTTTATTCCCACAGAGGCACATTGTTCGATGACGCTTTGCACCGAATGGGCTGGAATGGTAATAACCACCAAGTCAACTGGCTTGCCAATTTCCGCTATTGTTTTATACGCTTTCTTCCCATATACCAATTCACTGCTCGTTGTTACAGGATATACTTCGCCTTGAAAACCGCCAGCCATAATATTTGAAATGATGATAGACCCCCATTTAAGGATATGTTCCGATGCACCGATTACCGCTACAGACGTAGGATAGAAAAGTTTTGTAAGATCCTTCATAATTCCCACCATGCTTTATTAAATCGATAAAAAACCCCAACCCCATACCGCTCATTTTTCAAGAAAACTTTTATTTTTTCTGTCATATACTTATTTCGATAATATTTACATATCCGATCCATACAAATAATATGCCCCCAATGCTCACATTTAATGTCAACCACTTATTATAAAATTATTTCATAATAGATTCCCAATAATACCATTTGCGGTTTCACGTAATCCACAATACATTACAGCGATTTAACCAATAAAAAAATTATTGACGCTATTATAAAATCCGAAAATATTGATGTAAGATAAAATATATACATTTATAATAAATCGTTGGGGTAATTCGTAAGGTGAGAATAATTGTGCACTTGGGGGAAAATACATTTATAAATCGGATGCAGTGTGATTCTGTAAATACGCGGTTGATGAGAAAATGGCACTAAATCCATTTAAAGAATCGAATCTAAAAGATCTTCAAGCGAATATACTCGATTTTCTTCACCGTCATTTTGACGAAAAGAGAAGAAAACTGTTCCTTCTATGGGAATCATTTAAAAAAAAGGGGAATGAACGAATCACCATCATGTTCATCCCCCATTCCGAAAAGAAAATCGTTAATTTTCATGTAACGAAATTTACCATCTCTTTTATACTTGTCACATTAATTTTTTCAATCACCATTACTTCCATCGCGATTGTGAAACATACGTCTACTGTAAAGGAAGTATCAAAGTTAAAAATGTATAAATCGAATTCCAAAATTCAAATTCAAAAATATCGCGAAGAGATAAACAAATTATATGAAATATTCCAAAAATTTAAACCAGAAATCACCTATCTCTATTCTTTAACCCCAGAAAACAATGTCGACTCCCTCTGGGCAAAAGGAGGCAATCCTCTCTCTTCACCACCACATGAAATAGAAGATCCCAACTCGCCGCCAATTGAGATTCTCAATATCGAAGAAATTGAACGAGAACTTAAAATAACAAAAGATGTTCTGAAAAAAATAAAAATCTTTCTTGAAACGCGGAAAAAAATTCTTAACAATACACCTTCTTCGTGGCCAGTGGATGGATACATCATATCCCGTTTCGGTATGAGATCTTCTCCATTAAATTTCCGCAATGAATTTCACCCTGGAATTGACATTGCAGCATTTCCTGGAACTGAAATTAGGGCAACTGCACCCGGCAAAGTAACTGATGTTCGATGGGATCCGGTTTTAGGTCTCACGGTTTCTATAAATCATAAATACGGATTTATGACCCACTATTCCCATTGCCAGCGGGTTACGGTTGAAGTAGGTGATAAAGTTTCAAAAGGGGAAATAATAGGATATGTCGGAAAAACGGGTAAATCATCCCGGCATCAGTGTTTTTACCAAGTTCAAATTGGAACAGAGTTTGTCGATCCCATACCATATCTTAATCGAATATCTCAATAACACCTTGTGTTTAAGAGTCTTTACAAATTGTTAAGAATACGATTTTAAATGCATTCTAATTTTAACAAAAATAGTAGCCTACAGCTCTCATACAAAGCAAAATAAAATATAAAATATGCTCCAAATTTTCTTTTTTATTGCAAAATTATCCGTTAATTCTAAATAATGTACATAAACTCATTAATATTTGATAATTTTATTTCAATGGACGTCTTACAAATCATACAAGAAAATAAATCAAAATTTTTGCATTTCAATTCTTTGAAATTCCAGAGATTTCAAGAATTATTGCCGAATATTAATGTAAAAAGAATCGTAAATGCTATCCCATTTCTTTTAAGTATAAATCATAAAAAGTTACCCGGTTACATTGAAGGAGATGTTCCTATAGGCATTGTCGGTTATACCCCCGATGATGAGACAAAAAAGTTTATAAAAGCAAAATATCCTACCGTGAAAGTTGAGATTGATACTCGTCACCCATTTATTCAAATGCTCGCGGTGATGGGCAGCATTGGCACTGTTGCATACAATAAAAAATCCGATTTCGATTATTGGGTATGTATTGATAAATCCAGCACTAGTTCACAGCAACTTTTGCTATTTACCCAAAAAGTAGAAGCAATTCAAAAGTGGGCAACAAGCGAACTCGAAGTACCAGTTCACCTTTTTGTAAATGACATTGAAAGCATACGCAATAACATTTTTGCCGAAGACGAAGAAGAAGCATTCGGTACCACCATTGGTGCTGTATTGAAAGACGAATTCTTTCGAAGTTCAATAATTATTGCGGGGAAAATACCATTCTGGTGGGTAGTTCCTTACAATACAAATGCGGAATACGACAAATTATATGCACAACTTCCTCCCGAGATGAAAGAAAACGATTTCATCGATTTAGGTAATCTTTATGAAATATCAAAAGAAGATTTTCTTGGATCAGCTCTTTTCCAAATAATAAAATCGTTGGGAAATCCTTTTAAATCGATAATCAAACTTGGGGTTCTTGAAAAATACCTCTTTGGCGGAGGATCATCGCTTCTCTCTCAAAAAATCAAAATAAATGTACTCGATGGGAAAATAGATGATACGATATTGGACTCCTATCTTTTCATGTTTCGAGAAGTCTACGACTATTATTCAAAAACAATTTCCGAACCTTCATTGCTTGATATTTTAAAAATTAACCTCTACTTAAAAGCAGACCCACAAATTTCAAAATACGCTGGGGTGAAAGATCCCAAAAATATCCCATATAAAGTGAAAGTAATGCTTTCCTATGCGAAAGAGTGGAAATGGACAATGAAAGAAATCAAAGATCTCGATAATTTTGATAACTGGGATTTCAATAAAATAATGGAATTCTGGGATAGAGTTACCCGATTTATGATTTTGAGTTATCAAAATATTTCGCAACAGCTCCCACAATTGAACCTTCAAACAAAAATTTCGGAATCGGATTTTATGCTCTTATCGCGAAAAATAAAAACACACTTTCGGCGAGAGAAAGACAAAATCGATCACCATATCACTTTTAAAGATACCCCAGGCGAACCAATCCTATACATTGAACCATTAAACCATGGTGTCCAAAATCCTGAATGGAGACTTTATAAGCGAGATCGAAGCGAATCCGATACGTTCGTAGCTACTACGATTAAAACAGATTCAAACTTACTTAAACTTCTGGCATGGGCTGCGCTCAACAGAATCTACATTCCTTCATATACCCGGTTAAACCTTCAATCCGGTTACCATCGCATAAACCAAAATGCGGTAATAGAACTGCTCAATTTAATTTCGACGTTTTTTACCAACGAAAAAATAAAAATTAAAAATGAATATTACCTCTCTGAAGCTTTTAATCTTGTAAACATGCTAATTATCAATTTCAACATCGAAAATGCTGATGAAATAAAAACAATACACCACCTCTATGTTACGAGCTGGGGTGAATCATTTTTAAAAGAATATAACTCGGAACAAGATTTTCCAAATATATTAAAAACAATCCTTTCAGATGCGATGAAAATTAATAAATCTTTTGATGATTATTTACTCATTTGTTCACCTGAAACCTATAAAAAGTTTTATAAAAACATAATTGCAACTTTCAAAGACGCTTACAATCATCTCATTGAACATTGCTCGAAATCCGACACCCGCTTTATTACGCGATTTGGAAACAGATACTATCTTTTTACAAAAGACGGGAACTCAATAAATTATGAATCCTTCAATTCTATTCCCGCACTTCTCACTTCTATTTCGCTAAAACCAAAAGCTGAAATATCATACCGTTTTTATGGTGACGATCAACGATTAAATACTTTGCAAACAACATATCAACACTACAAACCTTTTGCACTTACAATTATAGTAGAAGAAACATCACAGGCAATCTCATTTTATATTATAAATGAAAAAGGAAATCTCTTTTTTTGCACCAAATCAATAAAATATAAAGACATTTGCTTGCTCAACCTTTTCAATTTTTGCAACAAAATTAGCCTTACCATCAATAAGGCCCATGGAAGGGATATTCTTATAAAAGACAATTTTAAAATTATTAAGCTAAAAACAGATAAATTTGAAAATGCGAATTTCACTGATATTACAAAACTCATCGAAGCAGAATTTATTGGAAAATTTGAAACCGATGATCAAATCAGTTTGGTTGTATATCAAAAAAAAGGAGAACCTTTACGTTATCAATTTACACTTCCAGGAAAACACACATGCGGTCCATATATATTAAAAGAAATATCTCTTGTTGCGAAAAAAATCTTAGAATTACAAAAGGAAAGATTTGTCATTTATCCCCTTATACGCGAGATTGCATTCAGAGGGACTGAGATCCCTCCTACAACAAGCACACAATACTTTTTTGAAAAATTTAAAGTTGAATACATTCTTGAGAAATGCTTTTCTCAAACGCAATTGAACTTATAAACGTGGAATAATTTTCAGTTTCAATATTCCCCACCAGGAAAATTATCTTTGAAAAAACGTACTTTCTTTTTTTCATTTTCGATATCATTTTTGCTGATACTGCCTTTTTCAAGTGCAATATCAAGAAGCTTTATATGCACATCGCCACCTTCAGGCTCTTCTTTTTCTTTTTTAATCGATTCTTCAATGGTTTTCATCTTCTGGTCAATAAAATCCTGCGTGACTAAGGGTATCGACTCTTCTGAAATCTCTTTTTCCTTCTCGACTTTCCCTCTTTGCTTTACTTTTTTTTCTTTTAACTGTAAATCTTTTTGTTTTTTTTCATTGGTCGACTTCTTTTCCTCCTGAAATCCAATCAATGGGGTTTCTGCTTCTACTTCCTCTGCAAATTCTTTTGGTGGATTTGCTATCTTCAATTCCATAAGCTTTATTTTCTCACCTAAAAGTATGTTAATTTGCTTCTCTATTGACATATAAATTGGCGTGGTAAATGATTTGTTTTTCGCCAGCGATTTTTCAAGCTTTCGAAGTTCGCGAATATCTTCATCGATGCTTTCAATTTTTTTTAAAACGTGTACCACTTTCATAATATCCCTCTTAACATAAAATCAATTACTTCCCTTTGCTGTTAATGTATCACTGTAAACCGATTAACGTCAAATTAATTTTTGTTTTACTTAAAATAATTAAAAAATAATCGTCTGATCTTTTTCCACAGTAAACTCCGCATGGCATTCAGGGCAAAGATATGCTCCGCTTCGCACAACTCTTGTGAAGGTACCGCATTCGGCACACTCAACAATCAAGGGGGAAGCAAAATCGACGCTTCCTTTCTGCTCAACATCGACAACAACTTCTTTGAGTTCCACAGGTGTTCTTCCATTGTAATCTCCTCTCTGCTCATTGTAGAGTTTACTTTCCTCTTCATCTTTTATTTCATATACTTCTACTTTTCTCGGAATTCCATCTATGGAGGAAGGGAAATTCATCTTCTCCTTTCCGCTGCTTCGATTAAATTGAATATTTTTTTCAAGAAGCGAAATCCCCTCTTGTGGGTTTTCCGTTAGCGCAATGATCCGATCGAGCCCAAATATCGAAAAAATGGTAATGAATTCATCCGAAGCGCCAGAAATTGTTATCAATCCCCCATGTGAGATTACCTTCTTTTGCAAATACAACAAAAGTCCAATTCCCGCAGAGCTACAATAATCAAGTTCCTCGATATTTATAAGAAAATAGCGGCGCCCTTTGCGGATCAGTTCTGCAACAAACGATTCAAAATCCCCCGCAGTTTCTGTATCTAACTTTCCGCGGAGTGTGAGCTGAGCAATTTTTCCCCCTGATATGTCTTGATGATCAATAAGAATCATTGCCGTACTCCAAAAGCGCGTTTCCGCACGGGAATTGCATCCCTTATTGGTTTTGCGATATTAATTGGCTTTTCCTCAAAACCACGGTTTTTTTCTTCAGAAAATGATACATCAAGAATACTTTCATCAAGCGGAAAAGCAACAACTTCCTCTACTTTTTGGGGTATCTTATCATCTATTTTTTTATCTGCCACGAACAATTTTAATTTTCTATATTTCACATACATGTAGAGAGATATAATTAACGCACCGATAAACGAGAGTATGCTCAACGCTCCCATAAGCATTTTGGAATGATCCGCGACAATAAAAATTTCTTTATAAATTCGTTCTTTGCTTATCAGGAAATTCACCGTTCCGATAGGTTCTTCTTTCCCTTTTTGCGCTATAAACACCGCCTTCGTCACCAACCATCCCGTCGAATCGATATCGCGATATATTTTATGTTTCAAAAATATTCGTTGGTACCGCTTAAATGGTATTTCTTTACCAATTATATTGTAGTTAATTATCCGCATTTCTTTCGAATTATCCCTAAGCGGTGCTAAAATAAGATCAATATTATATGCAAATTCATCATATAAAATATTCCCCTTTAGTTCATTTTCAACCCCGCGTTTTGAATGCGCAACAATTGTTCCGTCCTTTAATACAAAAAAGGCCTCATCGATGATATTCTCATGAATTTTTGTGTGAACAAGACTCTTGAATGAAGAATAATCTCGCAATTTGTAACTCATTGCTGCCAACTCAACAAGAGACTCACACAATGGTATTGCCACGCTTTTTATGGTTTCAACCGCCGTTGTAATTCTGTCGCGCACAGCAAAATAAAAATAGCCCACGGTGATAAACGAAGAGCCAATGAGCATAACCGCGAAAATTACAAAAAGCCCTGCAAGTGGAAATCGTTGTGGTGTTGTTGTGCTCATCAATTATTCACTCATGACAAACTTTATTTATAATATTACAATATATTTTTATCATTTCCATACAAAATAATAATATATATTTAATTATCGGTAATCTTTATTTAAATTTTTCTTGAAATTAAAAAAAGCATTGAGAAAATAATACAAAATTTGAAAATGTATTTAAGTTTTCTGGTCTGACAATTTTTTTATATCTAACATTTCAACATTAAACCATAGGAACTCATCATGAGACAAAATGGAGAAACCGCATCATTAAACAATTCCGATGCGTTAACACATTCGGAAATTTTTTCTCAAACCATCATCCAAAACAACAAACGGCTTTTTATCACATATGCAATTATCATGATCTTAGCAAACATTGCTGTGACCGTTATTAAATGGCGCGGAATAGGTTCTCAGTATCTTACCTACACTGATATTCTCATTGAATTTATTCTTTCAAGTTCAATTCTTGCGCTATCATACCTCTTATCAAATAAATTTAAAGGGAAAATTGCTTCGGGATACATCGCAATCACAGGTACATTAACATCTATACTTGTCTTTCAATACTCATTTTTCGGTGCTCCTGAGCTTTTTGCTTCTGCATACATTGCGCTTGCATTAAGCGTTTTTTACTTTGATCGGAAAATTACAATTTATACTGTAATTTTCATTATCATCACACAAATCGCAATACTTATTGTAAAACCAGAACTAATTCCACCTGGGCCCAAAAGTAACACTTTAGTTCGTTTTATTGTTTTCTTTATGGTCGGTCTTGGAGCCGCATCGGGAGCTGGTGCAACTAAAGCTTTGCTCATTTTAGCTATTAACAAACAAAACGAATCCGCAAACAATTTATCTAAACTTCGCGAAATCGCACATGCAGTAAGAGAATCTATCTCCATTCTAAACTCTCAAGCAACTGAACAAGAACAAATTACACATACGATGAACGATATTTCGCAACATCAAGCATCCGCCCTGCAGCAGATTTCTGCTTCTCTTGAAGAACTAGCAGCGAATTCGGAATCAATTAGCAAAATTGCGCGTTCCCTTTACGAAGAACTCGAAATCACAGTTGAATCTGTAAACGATTTAAAACTCGTAAACGATAAAGTTCAAGAAAGTTCATCGGAAATTAACAAAACCCTCAACGAAGTTACCGATTTTTCAAGCCAATCGTCCTCTCACCTCAAGTCAACACGGGAGAGATTCCAAACACTAAAAAATAAAAGTGCAGAAATGTCTTCGTTTGTTCAAGTGATAAATGACATTGCTGACCAGGTGAACCTGCTTTCCCTTAATGCCGCGATCGAAGCAGCGCGCGCTGGTGAATCAGGCCGCGGTTTCGCCGTTGTTGCCGATGAAATATCAAAGCTTGCCGATGCAACGACACAAAACTCCAAGGAAATTGAAAAGATTATTAAAGAAAATCAGTCGCTCATCGATGAGAGCAACAACCAAATCACTCGATCCGTTGAAATGATGGAAAAGCTTAATGTGGCTATCGAAAAAATAAAAAATGAGATCATTGGGGTAAGGAATCTCATTTCGGACATCGATACGACAATAAAAACAATTAAAAATCTAAATATTCGCATTCACGAATCGAGCAAAACGATTGAAACTGCAACTTCTGAACAAAAAATTGCAACAAATGAATCAAGCCAAACAACTTCAGATATTGCGAAAAGCGCCCAGGAGATTGTTACCATCGCTGAAAAAATATCGCATTCAAGTAATACTATTATGAATCTCACAGCACAGCTTTCAAATCTCACTGCCAAAATGGCAGAATAACTGTATCTTTCCATCATCAAATTCGATAAAATCAATTGTAGGGTCTTTTCTTTTGTACCGACAATTGTTTTTCTTATACGAATCTTTCTTGCAGAAATGCATTTCGATCCAACTGAACATCATCATTGCACAAAATTTTCTTTGACAAGGAACAATACGAAAATAGATAATTGTATTAACGAAAAAGTATTAATAGCTTGCATTCATTAGCGGAGAATTGTATGAAATTTTTAGTTATCGGCTCTGGGGGAAGGGAACACTGCATTGCATGGAAACTTTTGCAGGATGGAAGCGCAAAAGAAGTTTACGTAGCCCCTGGAAATGGTGGCATAGCACTCGAATATCGAATTCCTTTAGACCCCTTTGATTTTGAATCGATTGCCAATGCGTGCATCGAAAAGAAAATCGATGCGGTCATCATTGGTCCTGAAGCACCGCTTGTGGCAGGTATCGTCGATTATCTAACTGAAAAAAAGATTCCCACATTTGGGCCAACGCGGCATGCTGCGATGTTAGAAGGAAGCAAGCTATATGCAAAACAAATAATGGGAAAATACGCTGTCCCTACTGCCTCCTATTGCGAGTTTAAAGGCCGCGATAAAATTCTTTCCCATATAAAATCAATAAAAAATTTCCCAATCGTCATAAAACTCGACGGGCTCGCTGCGGGTAAAGGCGTATGCGTTGCGACTAATCGCGATGAAGCAACTAAATTCATATTCGAAAACTGTTCTGATGATACTGATGTATTCATCGAAGACTATATAGAAGGCGAGGAAGCATCGGTGCTTGGAATTTGTGACGGCGATACGGTGCTACCGTTTATTGCCGCACAAGATCACAAAAGAGCTTTCGATGGCGATCAGGGCCCAAATACGGGAGGAATGGGTGCTTACGCACCCGCCCCCGTAATTACGAAAGATCGCCTTGAACGAGTATACAATGAAATACTTACCCCAATTGTGAAAGGGATGAAAAATGAAGGTTATCCGTTTAAGGGAATTTTATATGCAGGAATTATTGTAAAGGGCGATGAAATAAAGGTGCTCGAATTCAATGCTCGGTTTGGCGATCCCGAAGCTCAAGTATTGCTTCCCCTTCTTAAAAACAAACTCGGTGCATTATTTGAATCTTCTATCAATGGTTCTTTAAAAAATTTCAATCTTGAGTTTTTACCCTACCACGCAATTACGGTCGTAATGGCCTCCGGCGGCTATCCTGGTTCGTACGAAAAAGGGAAAATAATTACGGGACTCGACAACCTTTCCCCCGACATACTTATTTTCCACGCCGGCACTACTCAAAAAGATGGCCATCTTATTACCTCAGGAGGGCGAGTTCTGAACGTGACAGCATGCGCGGAGTCGCTTTTAATTGCGCGTAACAAGGTTTATGAAGAAATTAAAAAAATTAATTTCGATGGCGCATTTTACCGAAAAGATATTGCCCATCGTGCCTTAGCATAAATCGCCATGCCTCAAAAAACATCAATTTTCATACGCCCCGATGATCGCAATTCGTTAGATTTAATAAAAGAACTCATTAACTTTTTTGAATCGTACTCCATCATCACAATGCTCCCCGATCACGATATCATTCAACACGATGCGCGTTTAGCAAACAATATTGCACATCCCGACGATTATGCAAACAATCCCGATTTTATTATCGTCATAGGCGGCGATGGCACTTTCCTGCGCGCGAGCAGGTATTTTTATAAACTTGAAAAACCAATTTTTGGAATCAATAGAGGCAGACTTGGTTTCCTTACCGAATTTAACCCGCACGAAGCACCGCATTACCTTAGCCAATTTTTAAATGGTGAACTCACTGTAAGCGAAAGAATAATGCTTGAAGCCATTCATATTCGGTACGGACAAGAAATCAGCCGAAATGTATTTTTAAACGATGCGGTGATTTCGAAAGGAGCTTTTTCGCGACCAATCCAGTTATCGATAGAAATAGATGGAAATTTTTTAAACAAATATTACGGCGATGGCATTATCATAGCCACTCCAACGGGATCCACCGCATATTCTCTTTCTGCAGGCGGTCCGATCATTTTGCCTACCATTCCACACGTATATATCGTCAATCCCGTATGCCCCCATATGCTTGGAATTCGACCCATGATTATTCCAATCTCTTCGATAGTAAGTGCGCAGGTTATTTCCAAATTTGAATTTCTGCTTTTGACAATTGATGGCCAAGAGGCTCTCAGAATCGAAGGGGAAGATAAAATAATCATACAAAAAGCGAAACATGCTCTCAAAATTGTTGACCATCCCGATAGATGTTATTATTCAATCTTACGCGAAAAATTAGGATGGGGCATCCAAAAAGGATAGTAGGGTTATATAACGATGATTGAGGAACTGCGAATCAAAAACTTTGTGCTAATTGAAGATTTGGCACTAAAATTTGATTATGGTTTCAATGTCCTTACAGGTGAAACTGGTGCAGGCAAATCAATTCTCATCGATGCGCTCTCCGCAGTATTAGGTGAAAAAATGACCACCGATATGATTCGGAGCGGATTTGACAAAGCAGTAATCGAAGCTGTGTTTAATGTTTCTTCAACTCCACAGGTAAATGCAATATTAGAAGAATTGGGCGTTGAATGTGAAGACAACACATTGGTATTGCGCCGAGAGCTTTTTTCTTCTGGCAAAGGCCGATGCTTTGTTAATGCAATGCAAATTCCCATAAACAGGTTAAAGGAAATTTCAGATTACTTAGTTGATATTCACGGACAAAACGAACATCAAAACATCATACGCATAGCGAAACACCGCGAAATATTAGATGCCTTTGCGGGACATCAAAAGTTATTAGAAAAAATAAATGCACTCTACAACAAACTTTTTAGTTTAAAAGAAGCGCTCAACACTCAAATGACCGATGAACGAGAAAAAGCGCGCCGCATCGAATATCTCAACTTTGCAATAAACGAGATAGAATCGGCACATCTCTCAATTAACGAAGAAGAAGAACTAAAAAACGAATCGCAAATATTAGCAAATGCCGAAAAAATCTTCAACGACATTCGCCTTGCTTCAGATCTTTTGAAAAGTGAAGGCGGGATTCTTTCTTCCTTGAAAAAAGTTGAACATTCCCTCTCATCAGTCTCGAAATACGACCCGAATATTCTCGATACCCTCGATAGCATTCGTTCAGCGCTGTATTCATTAGAAGATGCTGCATCGTTTTTACGCGATTACGCCCGCAGCATCAACTTCTCTCCCGAAAGGGCAAACGAAGTAGAATCACGGTTAGCACTTATTTCTTCATTGAAAAAGAAATATGGTGCAACCATTCAGGAAATAATCGAATTTGGAGAAAAATCGCGCAGAGAACTTGAAGCAATTTCACACAGCGAAGAGCAGTTGGAAACCATTAAAACTGAATACCAGCACGCCGTACGCGAAGCAAAGGCTGTTGCGTTAGAGCTTTCTGAATCGCGGAAAAGAGCGGCGGCATTGCTCGAATCGCGCGTCATGTCAGAGCTAAAAGACCTTGCAATGGCCGGAACCTCTTTCCGCGTCTCCATTAGTCGTGAAACCCATCCCGATGGCGATATTGAAGCAGATAGCAAGAGGTATGTTCTATATCCACACGGCATCGATCGCGTCGAATTTTTCATTGCGGCGAATGAAGGGGAAGAGCTTAAAGAATTGCGTAAAGTCGCTTCGGGTGGTGAAATGTCCCGCATTATGCTTGCGCTGAAAAATGTGCTTCTTTCATCGGATATTGTCGAAAGCTTAGTGTTCGATGAGGTCGATGCTGGTATTGGTGGTCGAACTGCTGAAATTGTGGGGAAAAAGCTAAAATCTCTCTCGAAAAATCGACAGGTACTGGTCATCACTCATCTACCACAAATAGCAGCAATGTCTGATGTTCATTTCAACGTCTCCAAGATAACTTCTGGCAATCGCACAATAACACAAGTGCGTCGGTTAGACAGAAATGAAAAAATAAAAGAGATTGCGCGCATGCTTTCCGGTGAAAAAATAACTGACATCACCATTAAACATGCCGAAGAATTGGTAAGCAATGCAGAAAAACTATGAGTGGATCCATTGAAATGCGTTCAACTCCTCGCAGCATCAACCTTTCAGAAACACTTCACGCAATTATTGCCGATATTGTTCGAAACTTCAATATGTTTTCACACATCGTTCCAGAAAAATTACACGTATGCACTGCTTCTAACAGAGCTGGCAGCCAAGGGGCAACCTTTGGAAAACTTGTCCCCTTGAAATTTGAAAATGGAAAAGATTTAATGTACTTTAATGGGAAATACTATACGATGCCACGTATTGAAGTAAATGGCATTCACATTCTTTACGTCATCTACTTTTACATTCCCCGATTTACAGATCTACCTTGCATCGATAAATTGCGTGTCATTTTTCACGAACTGTACCATATTCATCCCCTCTTTAACGGAGATATTCGACGATTTGGAGAAAAAGGGCGCGCCCATGGACATTCCAAAAAAACCTTCGATACAAACTTTGAAATGGCAGTACATGAATATATGAAATTAGTCCAAAAAACGGAATTCGATGAATTTTTACATCTTACTACCAATCAGCTTTTCACGAAATACGCCCGCGTCTTCTCACACAAATTGAAAGTTCCACGCCCCATAGTAGTTCAAAGTAATGAACTAAACTAAAACTCGTAATCACCTTCAATTCTTCCCTGATAATTTCTGTGCACTTCAATATCAGTTATTTTCCCAAAAAACCGAATCCCAAATGGATTGTTCTGTAACGCCTGAATGTATTGAGAAATCAGCGTTTCATCATCGGTCGCCAATATCACTTGAACGCTGCCATCCCATAAGTTTGTTGCTGATCCGTGTAATCCGAATCGTTTCGCAGTTTGGCTGCAATAATGACGACAAAAAACGCCTTGAACTCTGCCCCTTAAAATGAGTTCCGTCATAAATTAGTTCATCCCTTTGCCACTTTAAATTTTCAATAAAAAAATTTAATTATTGTTATATTCAATTATCTTTTTTGTTATCCCAAAACATAACTTGGGAATGCGCTTTAATTTGAAAATGCATATCCCACAACGATAAGCACAGAATGAGTCTGGATATCTCCACCAGATGTATCGGGGTATATTGCTGAAGTTTGGGGATTGCTAATGTAAAAAGTTTCCGCGTATTCAACCGAATTTCTGATCCACTCATAACCAAGCGAAACGAATAAACCACCACTAAAGAAAATAGTTCCACCTATTTCACAACCATACACCACCCCTTTACCCTTACGCTTTTGGCTTGCAGTATTTTCAAGCAATTCTCCTGCAACTGCCGCAGCTTGGTACTGATAAAATGCATAGCCGACGATTGGCGCAACGCTAACGTCCCATTGCTTTCTATTTGTCACATGAAAAGCTGGTGCAAGGATAATCGAATAATCGGAAAAAAATATTTCACGTACATTCGCATATTCAGTGCCAAATGTTGACCGCTGGATGATCCAATTGCGGCGAAACCGACACCGCAGACCAACATAATCGATGGGCATATACTCGCAAAAGAGTCCAACCGAAAGAGGGAGATGCGATACTTCAATGAGCTTCGTCGTTTCATTTTCAAACGTAAATGTTGAATTGCGAATAAAATCCTTCTCTGCATCAATGAGCGAACCACTTGCAAAGCCAGCAGTCACAAAAAAACCTAAAAGCATTTGCCCACTATGAGCTCCCGCTGGGGGAAGATCAAGTTCATCAAAATCAATTGCATACACAAAAAACGGAATGTAAATTAGAAAAAGCAAAAGTGCTAATTTCAGCCAGCAGTTGTGAAAATCACCGCATTTCATATTTTCGTTTGTCGTTTCATTTCGATTTCCTGCAACGCTTCTACAATCCTTGAGGCGATTTGGCGCGAAATTTCATCGTACCGAGAACTTTCAAGCAATGCATCATAACGATTGTAGAAAAGAGTTAGGCTACAACAATACTTTAATCGATACCACCACGTCCATGCAATACCTGGCTCTTTGCGGACAGTAATCAACAGTGTACCAGTTTCCACGCTGACAAC
Organism: Spirochaetota bacterium; assembly: GCA_026419015.1. Lineage (GTDB taxonomy): Bacteria > Spirochaetota > UBA4802 > UBA4802 > JAGODF01 > DYLV01. The sequence continues at coordinate 19,047 of JAOAAF010000007.1, read as the reverse complement.
TTTTAACATAAAGGTATCAATAAGGTGTTTTTTCTCGAGGCTATCATTCCCCAAATCCAGAGCGGTTCCCCTCCCAATTACGATCACATCTGCCCCTAAAAGTTTTCCTATCTTTACAGTTTTATCTGAATCCAAAATTCCTGTCATGGAAAGTTTTTGTTCTTTTAATATTTTTTCCAATTCCTGTCGTTCGACAACTTCCACTCGACCAGTTTTAAACAGATGATGTGTTACCGCATCTGAAAATTCATCACCCCACGGGGCATTTCTTATTTCAAATGGGAACACCACTATCTTATCCAATTTCTTCGACACATCAACTCGCTGATTAATCGCAACATCGATCGTTGAACAGCTCACATACCACATCAAACAAAAACTTACAAAAATTGTAAATCTTTTCATTTACATTACCCCCTTTCTGCATGACATATTTTCACTTTCTTCTCAGCCTCAGTTTTAATATACATGCTCGTTTTTTCTTAAATATGATATGCACACAAAATTCAGAAAAACTCAGTCGATTCCTCTTTAAATTTATAGAGAAAAAACAGCCTTTCTAACACACACTATTTTCGAACAACATGGGATATAATATACAAACACCACAAAGCAATGTCAATTACAATTGAGATAAACTTATACAAATTAACATATTGATATACAAGACAAAAAGAAGCTTGAAAAATTTCTGCATATCCCATCAACTTATCAATATAAGAATTTATAAATTGCAAAAGGTATTTCAGTGTAAACCAACGTAATTCATATTATACTAATACCATTTTTATTTACTGTTCACCAAAAAAGTGGTTTCTATAACGTTACAAAAGTGTTAATAATGAAAAAAGTTGGAATTTTATCGAATAACAAGAATTTTTTAAAGGATTTTTATGAAAAAATATCCGATTTGGACGCTGTTGAATATTCTTCAATCGATAAAATTAACATTTATGAAATTATTATTCTTCTCGTTGATATTGAAATTTTTAATTCGTACGACAACATACAATTTTATCTCTCAAAAATAAGAAAAAAGCTTCTTAAAATTCCAGTTCTGCTCATTGTTTTTGAGGGATCAGAAAAACAAATTAAACCCGAATGGTTTTTTACAGATTTTATTTTATATCCTTTTAGAAGCACGGAACTCAAAGAAAGAATTAATATCGCCATTCGCCGTGCAAATATTGCAAATGATGAAAACATCTTGATTGCTGGAAATATCATGATAAACACACGAGAATATTCTGTTTTCTTGAATGATGAAAAAATTGAATGCACCTTCAAAGAATTCGAACTATTGCGATATCTCGTTGAAAACAAGGGAATTGTAATATCTCGAAAAGAACTGTTGAATAAAATTTGGGGTGTTGATTATATTGGAGGTACCCGTACTGTAGATGTTCATATCCGGCGTTTGCGAAGTAAATTGGGTGAAGAATTTAGCACCATTATCGAGACAGTACGAAATGTTGGTTATCGGTGCAAACAGGATTAATACAATCCATTTTATTAAATATCTTTTTGACAAAATAATTATTATGCTTGAAATATTTTTTATTATTTTTCTAGTAAATTGAAAAAACCCATTCTTTTATTCATGCGAGCACATAAGAATTGTAATAAAAAAGCTATCATCGAAAGGAGCCGATGCTGATGAAAAACAGTAAAAGGAAAATTGAAAAAATTATGCAATCAGCCATTTCTGACGACCTGTCGCAATACGTGAGGCTTGTAAAAAAATTGGCAAAACATCTCCCCTTTTTTAAGGGAAAAACCCTCCTCGCTGCTGCATTGCTTAAAGAGCATTTAGGCGATATCGCCGACCTTGATTTTGATCCTTCAGAAATTTTTATCAATCCTCCGGCAGGAAAGCTAATTTTTGAAGATGTAAAAGATGGTCGCGCGCGCATTTTCATAAACATTGGCAAAAATCACAAAATAACACCGGGAGACCTCATCCGTGAAATTGTAAAGCGTTCCGGGATCGATGGGAAAAACATTGGAAAAATTGATATTCATTCCACCTACTCTTTTATCGAAGTGCCAGAACAATTTGCCGAACTCGTTATCGTATCGCTCGATAAAGCAAAAATTCGCGGAGTCAACATCGTTGTGGAACCTGCAAAAAAGCGAAAAAAAAATACATAAACCAATGAAAATTCAAAAAGAATGCCCAATTTGCCAAAGTAAAAAAACTAAACCCTTATACAATGGCCATGTGATTCTCTTCAAATGCACCTTTTGCACGGCGATATTCAATGAAACTCATCGAGAAATCAAATACGACAAAAAATATTTTACCGACGAATATAAGGCCCAATACGGAAAAACATATGTAGAAGACTTCAACAACATTTATAATCTTTCTCGCAAACGCATTCAACGGATCAAAGCACTTACAAAGAACATATCGAGTTTATTGGATATCGGCTGTGCATACGGATTTTTCCTAAAATCGGCAATGGACGAAGGCATTACCAATCTTTCAGGAATCGAAATATCGCATGAAGCTGCCAATTATTGTAAAAAAAAATACGCCATCCCCGTAATAAACGACCGTTTTGAAAATGTGAAACTCTCTAAAAAATATTCAGTCATTACCGCATGGTATTTTATTGAACATTTATCTAATCCATTAGGAGCAATTACCAAAATAAGCGATGCAATAGAAAAAGGAGGGGTTTTTGCCTTTTCTGTCCCTTCTGCATTTGGCCCTCAGTTTTTTTTCCATAAAAACGATTGGTTTAAAAACCATCCGCTTGATCATCGAATAAATTTTACTCCACGATGCGTCCGCATCCTGTTGCGATCATTACAATTTTCTAAAATAATGACATATCCAGGTGGAATTCACCCTGAACGATTTTTTCTTCCCCACCTTGCTTCAGTTTACCCTTTCAACTGGATATACGCAAAGGTCTCTCATTGGCTTTCTTTTTCTGATACGTTGGAAATATATGCCGTGAAATAAAAAAATTTAAATTTTTTAAAAAAAATGTGACCCATTTTCAATTTTTTTATTATACTTTACTATAAAATACAGGAAAAAAATTATGTCATATTAGATTTAATATAAAGGAGGTGCAATCGGCAAAGAGGTATTTGATGATTTTAACTTTTTTATTGACGTTTTTTTAACTTGTTATGTGTTGGGAATACCCAACAGTCTTTAAAACAAAGACGCGAATCTTACACAAGAAACAATGGGGTATATATGGATAGTGAGCAGTCCATTGACATTTCGTACCTAACTCTAAAAATAACCGATAAAGGCAAATCGGTTTTTGCAAATAGGAACTTTGAGCCGAATGCGTTTATTATTGAATTCCGAGGAAAAATCTACACAATGGAGGAGTATAAGAAAAGATTAAATCCAAAAAACAATCACTATCTCCAAATTAGCGAAAATCTATTTTTAGGACCCACCCGTACTCCCGATAACTACATAAATCATTCCTGTAACCCAAACGCAGGGATTAAAATCTTTGGAAATTCAGTCCTTCTCTTTGCAATCAAACACATCCATAAAGGCGAAGAAATTACTTTTGACTATTCCACAACGATGGCAGAAGACTATTGGGAGATGGATTGCCGTTGTGGGTCAAAAAACTGCAGAGGAAAAATTCGCGATTTTAAGCATTTGCCCTCTGCATTGCAGGAAAAATATATACGGCTCGGGATAGTACCCGATTTTGTGCTTCGACATTCCCGCCAACACCTTCAACTCGCAATATAACAAAATGAAAAGCGAAGGCATGCAGATTTATCCTGCATGCCTTTTTTTTAAAACCTTCAATAGAAGATTTCAGCTTTTATTACTTTTCTTTCTCTCTCTCCCCACCTGCGAGATATACTTTATTTTTGTTATCAATAACATCCTTTTTATATTCTTCAGGAAGTTGATACCTTTTTTCTTCGCGCTCAAAAAATGCGATATCCTCTTTTTTCCCTCTCCTTATGGCTTCATTTTTCTTTTGTTCAAAATGCTTACTTAAAATTTCGTATACCTTGAAATTATTTTCTTTCGAACGACGATAGAAATAAATCGCATCGATATATCGGGCACGCGCAAAAAGATCGTTCGCCTTTGTAAGGCTAAAGCCACCATTCCTTATTGCTTCATCAACGCCTTCATGGAGATCCCCTTTTCTGCCTAACAAAGAAAATCGAAAATCTGCTGCCACTTTCATTTTTATTGTTTTTTTGTTTATTTCTTCTGCTATTTCCTTATACTTTTTTGCGAGTTTTTCTGCTACCTGTGCAATATTTTTTTCATTTTCGGTGAATTTGTTCGCAGAAAGAATGTATTCATTACGGAAATACAACGAACTTGCTTCAGCATACTCATCGACGAGTCGATCAAACTCCTCTTCTCCGCCTCCATAATTTAAAATCGCTGCATGTAACAACTTTATATTCCTAAAATTTTCGTAACTTAATCTCAAAATCACGGGCAATGGTTGATACAATTCATTAAACGTCTTTTTTGGTTCCCCCTGCTGTGCATAAATTTCCATCTTACCACACATCGCAATTACAAGCACAAAAACAAAAACTCTCTTTCCCATTTTTCTTACCCCTTTTAACGTTTTTATTTGTACGCACCTTCTATCTGTGCTAATAAACCATGAAAATATTCTATCATCATATTATTGTAAACTTTATTCGCGTCAAGTAAAATACTTCTAAAGATGTAACTTTCTTTTCATCGATTCATACTTCCAGTGCGATAACCTTCAATATCTATGGTTACATGCTTAATCCCGCGAGATTTTAGTTCAGAAACTATAGCTTTTCGCATCTCATTGTCATTAACGATTTTTTGTATATTTTGGGGCACAGTTTCAATCCGCGCAATTTCCCTGTGAATGCGAACGCGTACTGGTTCAATCCCCAACTTCCAAAGCATACTTTCGCTTTCATGAACTATCTGCAACAGTTCATGAGTTATTCTGGTCCCATATTCGATTCTTGTTGCTAAACAAGAATTCGAATATCGGGTTGGGATTTCAATCTGCAAATAATTCACCGCATTGATTATATCTTCCTTTGTGAAGCCTACCTCAGCAAGCGGTGAAACGATATTGAGTTCTTCAATTGCTTTTCGCCCAGGCCGAAAATCCTTTTCATCAGAACTATTAGTGCCATCAGCAATCGTATGAAATCCCTTTTGCCGGGCGTGAGCAATAATCGCATTGAAAATCTCTTTCTTGCAATAATAACACCGATTGATATTATTTTGAATTACATCCTCATTTGCAAAAATATCAACATGAACCAAAGATAAAGGAATGTCATTTCTTTGTGCAAAAGAGGCAAAATTATTCATTTCATGGGCAATACCAAATTGTGTGTGCGCCATTAATGCAATCATCCTTGAGCCTAATGCATTTTTTGCTAAATATGCCAAAAACGATGAATCCATCCCGCCAGAAACAGCAACCGCGAGAGATTCATAACGATGAAGCAATTTTTCAATGCTTCGCAACTGTTCAATAATTCGTTTCACGGTTAGGAATACACCATATTAATCTTGCAATGAATAGCCTTCTCCTGCCACATTGTCATTGGAGCACAACAGCCTGTGCACCTCATATTCCAAACAATTGATATATTTGCAATGACAATTTTACTGACTAACGATGATGGTATAAATGCAGAAGGGCTCCAAGCGCTTCACTATGCCCTTTCGCAAGAACATGACGTATTCGTCGTGGCACCTACCGAAGAGCGCAGTGCCTGTTCAAATGCAATTACTGTTCGTACAAACATCGCCGTCCATACGATACACGAACGCCAATTTGCCGTAGATGGATATACCGCAGACTGTGTTAACATTGGATTAAATGGTGGTTTTATCCCTCCCGTCGATATCGTTATTGCTGGAATAAATCATGGTCCCAATCTCGGAGACGATGTTTATTTTTCTGGCACCGTAGCAGGTGCGCGAACAGCATGCATATTTGGCATTCATGGTATAGCCGTTTCTCTCGATTGCCTCACCTCTTCGAGCTACTTTTCCGAAGCAGCTCAATTTGTACTTCATTTTATTAGCGATATTACGCGTTACCGCAGTCGCCTTCCCTTTTTCTTTAACATTAATTACCCAAATATCCCATCACATGAAATAAAAGGCATAAAATATACCACACTTGGAAGGAGAAAATATAACGACACATACCTGCTGCACAACGAAAACAACTCTTCGAAAATCGTACAATTATCGGGATCTATTGAATCCATTGGCTTGGATAATACCGATGTATTTGAATTGCGAAACGGATATATTTCAATTACCCCCCTTTCGCTCGATTGTACAGATCACGAATTTTTAAGAATCATCAGGTAACACAATGAGCGAAGCACAAATCAATATACAGTTGAAAAAATTTCTCTCTTCGGCACTAAAAGAATTCAATAATAAAAATTTCACCTCCGCAATTGCAAAACTTAAAAGCGCATTATCGCTTGATCCCCAAAACCCAGAAATCCTGTACAACTTAGGTGTCGCCTCGTGCCGTGTGGAAAACTACATTGAAGCAATCGACTATTTCCGCAAAGTTTTAGAACTCAAATACACTTCTGTGGATATACTTCAAATTCTACGCCTTATTTCGTTTTCTCTCATTAAACTTCAAATGTACGAAGAAGCCATTCTCTATAGCGAACGCGGTTTGGATTTTCAACCCGATGACCTTGTGTTGCTTCACTTAACAGCCTATGCATACGATGTGGCAGGAAAACGCGAGACTGCAATAAATTTATATCGAAAAATTTTGGAAATTAATCCTTACGACATCTCTGCAAAAAATTCACTTGCATACCTCTATGCCAAAGCAAATCGCAATATTAAAGAAGCATATCAGCTCGCGAAAGATGCTGTCGCGGCAAATCCCCAAAATGCTGCATATTTAGATACCCTTGGATTTGTCCTCTTTTGTATGAACGATTTTGCGCGGGCAAAGGAATACCTCGAAAAAGCTCATGCTATTGACCCAAAATCGAACGATATTTCTATTCATCTTGCAATGGTAAACAAAGCGTTAGAAAATCACTCAAAGCATTCCAAATAACCCTTCAATAAATGCATCGATGCTCCCCAGCGCCGTGGATAAAATCTGCGATGGGAATATTTCGCATGATATTGGTCTTTGTATCTGCAATCGAATTGTTTTTTGCGCTTCGTTTACGTTAAGCGAATTCCAAGTTCCAAAATTGGTAATTCGTATCCGATTTTGGGCACAATCTGAGAGCCTCGAGTGATAGTCAGTCGGATTAATCGAATCCACATGACACTTTGTCAAAGATGCCTCATACAAAAAAATTCCAAAATGGCTTAGCGCCACTTTCGAAGCACATAGCGAAAAAGCATAGTTGATATTCTCCGCGCGTTCATAAATCCCTTTTTCGCCTAAAAAAATTTTTTCTCCTCCTACCAGACAATACCTCGCATTCTCGGGAATAAGTGAGATTAACAGTTCCTTTGTACGTTTGTTCCCCCCATAAATTGCGATATCGATATTTTTTTCAACGGTTTCAGCGTCTATCAATTCAAGACTCCTCATAAAATTAAATCCGTAAAGAAAATTTCCTTCGATTATGTCATCCGTTTTTACATAATGGGGCAATATCTCAATGCGAAAATCTGCTATTTTTCTTCCCATCCCTCTATCGTCTATTACGCATACTTTCCCTTTCGTTTTCAACCAAGCAATTTCTTCAATTGACGAATCGCGCATATCGCGAAGGATGAGTTGTGCGCCATCCACGTCGTTTTGTATAAATTCCTGTATTTCGTGAGGGATTGTTCCTACGCATGGCATCACCCGCATGCAAACGCGCATGCAATATCGATGCCGAAGGCGCCACGCAAGAGCTGCCATTCGCTGGAAATGGCCGCTTCCTAAATTCTCATTCACTCCTGTAACAATCCACACATCCCACATCACGTGAAGCCGCCTGAATAATGTGTCATTGGCCGTTGCGCGACATGTTTGTTAATTTCAATCAACTCCGGGTGCGCATCCAAATAGGAAAGCGTTTGTTGTAATGGAAATGGCTTTCCTTTATAGAGCGCATCGTATAGAAGCGAAGCAAGTCGATAATCTTCCTCTGTATCAACCGTAAGCCGCAAGGATGCATACCGGGGTTCAATGGCAACGGGAAAACGAACAATCGAAAACTCTTCTGGCCGTTCTTTTATGTATGGGCTCACATGTTCCCGATGATAGGGCAGATGTCCCAATCGATGTGCAATTTCAAGCGCAGCAAATGAAATCACCTCAACTGCACATCCAAGTGGAAGACCAAGGGGTGCACAAAGATCGCTTTTATTTTCGATTGCGCATAAAACTGTTTCATTGCCATACTCGACATCTGTAAAAGGATTATCCGCGGTAATGCGCACCACAATATCAGCAGAAAATTTTTCGGCAGCAAGATAAAATCTTTCCAGAACGTTTTCCTCAGAACCCTGAAAAATTGAAATCGAAAGGTCGGTAACTGCTTCAATGATTTTTTCATCTTCTTTTTTTTGGGGTATTGCTAACACAACGCAATCCACAGACGGAATGCTCATTGCGCGCTCAAGCACGCGATATACAATTGGCTTCCCTGCAAGGGGGAGTAGCGCTTTACCGCTCAATCTCGTCGAAGCCATGCGCGCCTGCACTATTGCAACCACACGTGGTTTCGTCATCGCACCACTTTACAGATTAAAAGTATACCATTCATCGCAGATGGCACAATCGGGATTTTTGGAAAGGTTTCCTTTAAAATTCTCAACGAAATGCGACATCCCATTTTCAAAAATTTCCTTTAATGAAACCTCTTTCACATTCCCGCGGTTAAATTTACCTTCTACATCCTGCTTACAAAATGATACCTTCCCATCATAAAGGATATACAGGTCGCGCTGTAAATGCCAACACGGAATTCTCTCAATTGGAGAAAGATCCGAATACCTTCGATCTTGAATTCTGCCTAAAAATGTATTTTGTTTTTGGAGAATAATAGGCACTCCTTTTTGTTCCCACATGTCGTAATAGGCATCCAAAAATTTTTCCGTTTCATTAATCTTCATAATTTGCACATAAAGGCACTCAGGTTCCAGTATGGTATTTCGAAGAAGTTCCACATTTGATGCAACTTTCGAAAAATAATCTTTTCCATGAAGCGAAAGATATGTTTTTTCATCGATTCCATTAAGATTCACAATTACGCGAATTCTTTCTTTTGCTCTCGAAATAAAATGTGCAAAATTTGCATCAGCTAACACTCCATTGGTTTCTATTATTACAGTTGCGACAGATTCTTCTGCCAGCGCCATCTCCATTAATTCGTAAAACTGTGGGTGGAGTAGCGGCTCGCCAGAACCACCAATGCAAATATGATACGGCAATTGAAAATAGCGCATATCCTGTAATATTTTTTGAAATATAGAAGGATCCATATTGCCATGTTCGGCAGAAAAGGACTTTCGAAAACAAAAAATGCACTCCAACTCGCATTTTCCTGTGAGCTCGACTTCCACATACGAAGGAGAAACATATAAGACTTGCGGAAATTGACGAAATACTTCCCCAATGTCCTTGTATCGTGGAATTCTTCCATAAAATTCGACAATTCTTTCCATTATGCGCCTATCGCGGGGATCCGATGATCGAAAAGAAACGCGTCGGTCGCGAATATCGGGGTGGGAATAGTATATTTCTACATCGAATTTGTGCAAATTCGCTTTAATGAGCGACGAAATCGAAATCGATGGTTGCACCTCATCTGGTACGCTTTCCATCAACGTTTTCGAGACAATTTCTCCGCAAAATCCTGGTGGGACATTTTCAGAGTACGTATATTCCGGAAGGTATGTGGTATGTAACTGGAGCATTTCGTGCAGTATTTCAGAATCTAAAAAGGGCGAATCGGCATGGACAACCAGAGCGTGATCGAAATCAGAATTGCGAAAAAACTTCTTTAAAAATAACATTTCTCCTTCTTCACTACCAACAATCTTTACACTGCCCACCGGAACTTCTCCATCATAATCATTGCCAACGACCATAAAAACTTCTCGTACTTTCGATATGCGTTTTAATTTCAAAAGGATGTCCTCTGGGATATACGTTCCACGAAAAAACAATTCTTCTTTTTTTATGGATTTCGGGAACAACACTATCGCACCAATTTTCACGCAAAACCTCCCCGGTGGAGTTCTAAAAACAGTTAATTTAAGACATAGTCATCCATAAAAATTTTTACATCGGATTCTTTGCGTTTATGTTCTGCCCATTTTTCCATTTGTTCGTTCATTCTTTCGTTATAGAGTATGCTAAAGATAATATCCTTAATCGATTCAAAAGGTACCGGCCTTTTCCCATTGAACTTTACAATGTGATACCCTTCACCCGATTTAATGATCCCAGAAAGTTGTCCTCCTTTATTCATCCCGAATATCTGCATTGCCAATAAGCGATCTATCTCATGTAATTTCACCCATCCTAAAGCTCCACCTTTCCCCTTAGAACTCACATCTTCTGAAAATCGCTTCGCAGCCTCTTCAAAAGACATGCCGCTATTTATTTTTGCTAAAATCGCTTTCATCTCATTATTCACTCTTCGTTCCTCAGCTATCGTCTTATTGCGCAAACGAAGAAAGATATGGTTAATATTAAATTCGTATCCAACTTTATCGATGTTTTTCTTATACCATTCCTGCGCTTGTTGTTCGGAAGGGGGATTGACCCCTACTGCCAGCGACATCACCATTTCTCGGATAATGGATTTGCGCACCTGTTCTCGATATTCCTCAAAGCTCATATTCTCACTTTTTTCTATCTTATTTTTGAACTCATTCAATGAACTAATATTATAGCGCTTCATAAGTTTTTCAATATGATCGTCAATTTTCTCATCGCTCACAATTATGGATTCCTCTTCTGCCATCTGTTCAAAAAGAGAATCCTCAATAAACGAATCAAGCACTCGGCTTTTATGATACGAAAATTTTGATGGTGGGATTTTTTTCCCTTTCTTCTGTTGAATTTGGATAAATCTCTCAAAACGCTGGTGTACCTCACTTTCGAGAATGGGGCGATCGTTTACCACTGCAATAACTCTATCAAAAAGCTCCCACCCCTCACCTTTTACTGGCAATAGGCATAAAAACACCGCGCTCCATGCGAGTTTATTTTTCATAATTTTCCACCGCTGAGAGTAAGTTTATTTATCGATGCCCCATTTTCCCCAAAAAACATATTTTTCAACATTTGAAGGGTATCGGTAATATCTGATGCATAGAGTTCAACTTTTCCCATATTTCCCGAATTTTCAAGATTTTTTTCTTTTAACATCTGTTGCACTTCGAGTGCAACCTCGTATCCAGAATCAACAAGAACAAGATCGGGAAATACATCAAGAATGGCTTTTTTAAGAAGTGGAAAGTGAGTACATCCCAATATAAGGGTGCGAACATTTTTGTTATACATTTCGCTAATGTATTTTTTTGCAGCTAATCTCGTGATTTCATCATCGACCCATCCTTCTTCAGTAAGCGCTACAAAAATCGTTGCGTGCTGTTGATATACTTGAATGGTCGGATCTATTTCGCAAATAGCCTTTTCATATGAACGGCTATTGACTGTGGCACGCGTTCCGATTACTCCAATAATGCCATTTGTTTGTATTCGACATGCAGCGCGCGCACCCGCTTTAATGACACCAACAATTGGAACCTCAAATTCTTCTTTCAACACATCGAGTGCAACTGCTGATGAAGTGTTACATGCAATAACGACCATTTTTACATTTCGCGATACCAAATACGAAACAATTTCCCGCGAATACCGTATAATTGTTTCTTTCGATCGAGTTCCATAGGGGAATCGTGCAGTATCGCCAAAATAAATTAAGTTCTCTGCTGGCATGATGTCCTTTAGCGACTTGCAGACGGTTAATCCACCAACACCCGAATCGAATATACCAATCGCATTAGTGTTCTTTTCCATCTTTTCCATCCACGAGTTCTTTAAGCAGCATATATTCAATTCCATCGATTAATGCTTGCCATGATGCTTCTATGATATTTTCCGATACTCCTACCGTTCCCCAATGTTTTCCCCTCCCTTTCTGATCGATGAGCACTCGAACCGCAGCACCTGTTCCAGCTTTTTCATTTAACACGCGGACCTTATAATCGGTCAGTTGAATTTCGCGAATAGTTGGATAAAACTTCACTAACGCTTTTCGTACAGCATTATCAAGCGCCTCGACAGGGCCTTTTCCATTCGCTGCAGTATGTTCCACAACACCATCAACTTCCACTTTGATCGTTGCTTCACAAACCATTTCATTATTTTCCCGTTTCTCGGTGATGACACGAAAACCGTGGAGGATAAAAAAAGGCACATATTCTTTTGTTGCACGGCGAATGATAAGTTCAAACGAACCTTCTGCAGCTTCAAACTGGTACCCTTTATCTTCAAGGCATTTAATGCGCCGCAGAATATCCTTTGTAAGATGCACATCGCTTGGCATTTTTATGCCCATTTCCTTCGCTTTAAATTCAATTGCACTTTTGCCCGAAAGTTCTGAAATGAGCACTTTTCGGCGATTGCCCACCAACGCAGGATCAATGTGTTCATACGTCTTTGTGTTTTTGCTCAGAGCCGATACATGTATGCCGCCCTTATGCGCAAATGCACTATCTCCCACATACGGCGCGCGTTCGTTGTGCGCAATATTTGCAATTTCGCTAATCACCCTACTTGTTTCTGTAAGATGCACCAATGAATCCGCTGCATGGCATGCATATCCTAATTTTAATACAAGATTTGGAATAAGTGTGGTTAAATCGCAATTTCCACAACGCTCACCAAGTCCATTCATTGTTCCCTGAACAGAAATTGCTCCCACTTCCACTGCTAAGATTGAATTTGCCACAGCAATCCCTGAATCGTTGTGGAAATGAACACCAATTGGTGTGGTCAATGTCTCACACACAGATTTTACAATCCGCGCCACATCCCCCAACATAGTTCCACCATTTGTATCGCACAACACGAGCATATCAGCACCTGCGCGCTGTGCCGCGCCTAATACTTCAATCGCATAATTCTGATTTGCAAGAAAACCATCAAAGAAATGCTCCGCATCGAGAAATACTTCTAACCCCTTATCTTTCAAAAATGCAACAGTTCCATACACCAGTTCCAAATTTTCTTCAAGGCTAATGCTAAGTGCTTCGATAACCTGAAAATCCCATGATTTCGCCACAATGGTTACCGTTGGAACACCTGCAGAAACCAAAGCTTTTAAGAGACCGTCTTCTTCATATTTGATTTTGGGACGTTTCGTTGAACCAAATGCACATATCTTTGAGTGGGAAAGTTCTAATTTGTGAACTTCTTTAAAAAAAATGTCATCCTTCGGGTTAGAACCCGGCCAACCCCCTTCGATATAATCGATCTTTAGTTTATCTAATTCGCTCGTAATGCGAAGCTTGTCATGCAGCGAAAACGAAATTCCAAGGCTTTGAGAACCATCCCGCAGTGTAGTATCGTAAATGATGATCGATCTTTTTTCCATATTCCCAATTTTTATTTTTTCGCAATACCCTTCAAAAAATTATCAGAAAAATAAAACAATAAAAAACATACCACCAAATTGTCAAATGTTTACTGAATGCACACATAAAAATTCATCCCTCGTATACAAGCTGGGATAAATTTACCAAATCGTGGATTTCAGATTATTCGATTATCGCACCACTAATGAGATCTAATTTTTTTGCACCTTCGGGGGTATTCACGATTAGATTATTTTCCTTTAACTCAACCCTTCCATTATTTTTTATTTTTCTCCTCCAGCGAAGTGGACCATCCACAGAAGCGCAAAACACGTAATCTTTCGACGCAATGTATATTCTATCTCTCCATTGGACAGGCTCGCCAATTATTTTCCATTCACCTTCGACTTTTCCATTTTTAATAAGATAAAAATCATATCGAGTTATAAGCAAACTGCCATCAGGCATTGGCTCATCTCGCTCACGGCGAATTACTTTTCGTATCGCCTTCATTATTTCTGGACTTCTACTTTCAACTGCAATTAAATCTTCTTGTTCCTTTACAAAATCCTCAGGTCTGAATTTTTGTATGTTCCTCTTTTCCAATACAATGTACGAGCGAATTTTTTGCAGTAAGATATCTTCATCGAGAATCTTTTTATTTGATAACAACGCAATTTCTTTTTCAATTTTTGATTCTGCAGCTTTAACTTCATCTTCGGTAATAATTGCCCTTTCGTTTTGTTCAAGAGTAGAACCATCCTCGTAGATGCGTTCAATTCCAAGTTTCGTTTCCATTGGTTCAATTCGCAGCGATACTTTCACACTCCCACGATAAACCTTTATACGCGTTGTTTTTTTTACATCAGCTTCAACTGCAAATAAAGTCCCTCTTACTCCTGCAACCACAGTTGGCGTGGTGACTATGAAACTCTCATTTTTTGCAAGTTTTTTCGGTTTGCACAAAAGCTTTCCAACGTCCAATCTCAACAACGTATTTTCTGCGCTTTCTTTTCGCAAAATTCGTGAAAGATGCAGCGTAGAATTTTCTTTTACCCTTATCATCGACGAACCTATTTTAAGATCGCAGAACGAATTTTTTCCTGTTACAATTACATCGTTTTCTTTTAAGATATCCCCAATATTGACTTGGATATCATTCTTCTTAACCTCTCCCATAAAAAAGCTAATTATTGCGAATTCATCAACTTCTTCTAAATATACACATGAAACTGTCAGTAAAGATACCAGAATACCTGCTAATATAAAATGTTTCATGCACTCCACTCCTCAGCGCTCATTTTACAATTCCTGGTACTCTCCCTTTGCAATCCCACACCATTGCCTTATTTTTATTTAAGTGGAACATTAACATCTTTTTCATTACAATGTACTTCTGCGAGCAACCGGAAAGGCAAATAATTTTTATTTCACTACCGCAAAACGCGCATTCATTTATACAAAACGTATAAAATTATACGTTTATCATTAAACATCACACCCGCATGGGAAGAAATTAATTTTTTCAAGCAATCATTCTTATTTTATCATTTTACGTGGGTTTTTGTATTCTCCGTTGGAGATAATTTCAAAATGCAAATGCGGCCCAGTAGAGTTCCCTGTATTGCCACTTTTTCCAATGAATTGTCCCTGTTTGACATATTGCCCCGTTTTTACCGAAATCCGCGATAAATGTCCGTACAGCGTTTTCCATCCTCCGGGATGCGATATAATAATCGTTTTCCCATAACCCCCAAGCCACCCTGTATACGTCACTTTGCCAAATTTCGCGGCTCGAATCCAGCCATACTTGCAATATATATCCAAGCCAGTATGAAAATGCTTCTCATCAAAAATTGGATGATTTCTCCAACCATAACCGCTTGTAATTCCATGCTTTTGAAGCGTTGGCCAAATAAAACCGCGCACTAAATTTTGGGGTTTCGCATCAGGGATGAAAATATCCATATTGGGTTGAAGGAAGTCAACATTTCTTATTTCATTTGCTGCTATTATTCTTTCAACCGGTAACTTAAAACGCGATGCAATAGAAGATAAATTTTCATTATTCTTCACCCGATATAAAATCCCTTCTTTCAATGGTATTTTGAGCATCAACCCAACGGGAACAAGATCAAATGACTGTAAATTATTGCTTCCACAAATAGTTTCCATTGAAACACCATACATGCGAGCTATTTTGCTCAATGTTTCACCTGATTTTACGCGATGAAGTTTTACTTCCACCTTTTTAGGAATTTCTATTGGATCGCTATACTCAGTCTCGCGCGACTGTACGATTTTTTGCATTAATTCTTGATCGCTTTCTACCTGCGCCTGCTCCTTTATCATTTCATTTCCATTTATATGTGTTGTTCGAAATATCGATGAAAATGCATAAAGTCCCATGAATGCAAAACAACATACCAATACGTAAATCGCCGCTTTAATACTAAATTTTCCGAAAATGGGATATCGCTTTATATATATCTTATGACTTCCGCGATATACCAGCAATAACTCATTGAACATGAACGAAATGGTAAGTTTTCTGATAGTAAAACTTTTAATAAATAATTTTTTCATAATTTTTGAAAAATAAAAATCTTGCCCTCCAATAATACACCATTTTATTTATATTATCGATCAGCGTTAATACTTTACTTTGTTTTTTCGGAATTTTTTTCTAATCCATACGAATCTTCAATGAGCTTTTTAACATCTTTTTTTTGCCCTCCAGTGATAGTAATATGTCCCTGAGCAATTACCCCTCGTTGAATAGTTAACACTGGGGTCACAATATCTCCTAACACTCTGCCTGTTTCAAGAAGTCTCACTTCTTCTTCCGCATTGATATTTCCAATTACCGTCCCTGCTACCACTACCGATTTTGCATTGATATTCGTTTTCACTTTACCCGTTTCACCAACAACGAGTTCATCCTCTGTTTTAATTTCACCCTCAAATTTTCCGTCAATCCGAAGGGAACCGCTAATGTAGAATTTCCCTTCAAAAACGGATCCCTCACCTATTGTGCTATTGATGCCATCGCCTTTTCCCGCCATTGCGTTTACCTCAAAAAAATTATTAACCTGTAAAATACGAAAATTTACTCAACAAAAAATCTCTGCGTAACATTTCGCATGTACTATATTCTAAATTCAAAATTAGTATTTTTAAAATTGAGATTACCTATTGATACCATTGTAAGTGGCTTTTCGCGTAATAGCCGATGAGCCACCCGAAGTACATCATCCTCTGTTACCCGATCGATGCATTCAACAATTTCCTGAAACGAAATATAGCGCCCATAATTCATTTCATTTCGAGCTAACTGTCCCATCCGAACTTCTGTGCTTTCGAGGCTTAGCGCAATATTTCCTTTTATATAGCTTTTCGTATCTTCCAATTCTTGTTTCGGAATTCCTTTCTCTATCACATTCCTGCACTCATTGAGAATGAGATCTATAACCCTATCGAAATTTTGCGGCGACGTGCCGCAATATATTCCAAAAAGCCCTGTGTCTTCATAGATTGAGTGGAATGAATAAATAGAATAGCACAATCCTTCTTTTTCTCTAATAATTTGAAACAAACGCGATGACATGCTCCCACCCAGATAAGTGCTCAATACATACAACACCCATCTATCATCATCTTTTCGATTAACGCCTTCGCCACCTATACAAAAATGCACCTGTTCAAGTTTTCTCTGAATATGGCGCCACGATTTCCCTCTTGCAATTTTCGTTGGAAGTAAGGTTATAGATTTTTTCTCATGCTTTTTATTAAAATTCCGATCTATTTCCCTCTTCGCCTGATCAACATTAAAATTTCCTGCAATTACAAACAGGCAATTTTTATCGAAATAAAAATTGCTAAAAAAATCAATCAATTTTTTCTTTGTGATCTTTCTTATATTTTCGCTATTGCCCACAATAGGATGGGCTAAAGGATGACCAGAAAGTACCGATTCTATGAAATAATCGTGGATAAGTTCATCGGGGGTATCTTCGTACATGCGAATTTCTTCGAGAATTACATTCTTTTCTTTTTCAATCTCTTCCGAATCAAAAAGAGAACAATAATACATATCAGCAAGAAGCTCAACAGTAAGGGGCAAATGTTCGTTTATCACATTGATGTAATAGCACGTATATTCCCTGTTTGTTGCCGCATTATGCTGTCCTCCAACCCTATCAACCATACGCGCAATATCATGTGCGCTATATCGCTCTGTTCCTTTAAAGAGCATGTGTTCGATAAAATGCGCATACCCAAAGCACGAAGGCTCTTCATGGCGTGAACCAACTTTTACCCATAATCCTGCAGAGATGGACATTACACCATCGATAGGTTCAAGGATAACGGTCATACCGCTGTCGGTTGCGTATTTTTCAACCATTAATCACCTCTCCCGTCATCCCTTCAACAAAATCGGATTATAACATAATGAAGCATTGTTACATTTTATTTTTAGGGCCTTTGTAGTCCAATGCATCTTTCCGACTCAAATCAATTCTTCCTAATTTATCTATTCCAACAACCTTTACATAGACCGTATCGCCTTCTTTTAATACATCGCTAACATTATTCACTTTCCTATGATCGAGTTTCGAAATGTGCACCAATCCTTCCTTCCCCCTTAAAATCTCCACAAACGCACCATATTCCATCACCCGCTTTACAACTCCACGATAAATTTTACCAACTTCGATTTCCTCTGTGATGGAACGAATAATCTCGACTGCTGTTTCTAATGATTTTTGATCGGGACCTGAAATAGTAACTGTTCCATTATTGTCGATATTTATATCCGTTTTGGTTTCTTCAACAATACCTTTAATTACTCTTCCACCTGGTCCAATAATGTCGCCTATCTTTTCAACCGGAATTTGGATTATCATTATTCGAGGCGCAAAAGGCGAAAGCTGTTTTTCAGGCTCTTTTGCAACCTGCTTCATAATGTTTAAAATATGAAGGCGACCTTCACGAGCTTGTTCAAGCGCTTCGCGCATAATTGCTGGAGTAATCCCCTCAATTTTAATATCCATTTGGAAAGCGGTGATTCCCGTTTCCGTCCCCGCTACCTTAAAATCCATGTCGCCAAGATGATCTTCGATTCCCTGAATATCGCTTAAGACGCAATAGCGATCGTTCTCCATTACCAACCCCATGG
>JAOAAF010000007.1:0-294 GCA_026419015.1 Spirochaetota bacterium | reverse complement strand
TTCTTTTACCGGTACGCCGGCATTAAAGAGGGCAAGCGACCCCGAGCATACGGTTGCCATAGAAGAGGAACCATTCGATTCAAGTATTTCAGACACAATGCGAATCGTATAGGGGAAATCCTTTTCATCTGGTATTACATATTCCAACGCTCGTTCGGCAAGCATTCCATGACCAATTTCGCGCCTTCCCGTACCTCCAATCCGTCCAATTTCCCCAACTGAGAAAGGGGGAAAATTATAGTGAAGCATAAAGCGTTTTGACGTTTCACCTTCGATCGAATCAATTTTTTGAGA
>JAOAAF010000082.1 GCA_026419015.1 Spirochaetota bacterium | reverse complement strand
TCATTAAAAAGTAGCACAATATACGCATAGAGTTCTCCACGGACATTTTTGATATTTGCCACGTTTTGTCGATAATGCCCACCTGAATGGTCATCGAGCGGCAATATTTCACCAAGCACTGGCATGCTACTTGCCACAACTAATATACACCATGCATATATATTTTTATACAAATCCTTTTTCATATTATTCAATTTTGTATAAATCAAAATACTAAATCATCACTTTGATTTCAAACAAAAAAACAAGCAAAATATTCGCATCCACAACAATTTTATTATTGCCATTATGTCCCCACTACCTTTTTTTATTAATCTACAAACGCTAATTTGTTACTTTGACAATGAAACCTTTTGAAAATACCACATTGGATCTCTCTACACACTGTTGCGGGATTTGTCGGTTACTGGATAATTGAATTATGGGAGTACCACAATGAAGTTTGTGCATTTGCATAATCACTCCGACTACTCCATACTCGATGGTGCAATCACAATCGATACGCTCATTGCGAAAGCAGTTCAATTTAACATGCCCGCTGTTGCACTCACCGATCACGGGAACATGTTCGGCGCGATCGAATTTTATCAAAAAGCCCGTGAGAAAGGAATTAAACCGATCATTGGACAGGAATTCTACGTTGCGCGCGGTTCGAGATTTTCAAAAGAAACAAAAAGCTATGGGAAAGATAGTTCTTATCATCTGGTACTGTTGGCAAAAAATGAAGAAGGATATAAAAATTTAATTAGACTCTCATCGCTTGCCTATCTTGAAGGGTTTTACTATAAACCGCGAATTGACATGGAAATACTCGAAAAACATTCCAGGGGGATTTTTGCACTTAGCGCATGCCTTGGAGGAGAAATTCCAGCACTAATTCTCGAAAACAAATACGAAGAAGCAAAAAAACGCGCGGGCGTATATGCGGAAATCTTTGGAAAAGAAAATTTTTACCTCGAATTACAGGACAACAATATTAACGAACAAAAAGAAATAAATCGTAAGCTTGTGTCAATTGGAAAAGAATTAAACCTTCCACTCGTTGCCACCAACGATTGCCATTATCCAGAAGAAAAAGATGCCCGTGCGCATGAAATTCTTTTATGCATCCAAACAGGAAAACTCCTTTCGGACATAGGCCGCATGAGATTTCCTTCCACAAAATTTTATTTTCGCGCTCCCGAAGAAATGGAAAAATTATTTGCTGAGGTACCCGATGCGATCTTCAATACATATAAAATTGCGGAAATGGTTGATCTCGAAATAAAATTAGGCGATCCGATTCTTCCTCAATTCAATGTTCCAGAAGGTTTCACATTAGATTCATATTTACGCCATTTGGTGGAAAAAAATGCGCGCAAAATATTTGGCGAACCGCTTCCTTCCGATGTTGCGCAAAGAATCGAATTTGAGCTAAGCGTCATTAGCAGAATGAAATTTTCAGGATATTTCCTCATCGTATGGGATTTTATTAATTTTGCCAAAACCCATAACATCCCCGTTGGACCTGGGCGCGGTTCTGCTGCGGGTTCAATGGTTTCATATTGCCTTGGAATCACCGACCTTAATCCATTAACATACAATCTTCTCTTTGAGCGCTTTCTTAATCCCGATCGCAATGAAATGCCCGATATGGATATAGACTTTTGTGCCAACAGGCGCGATGAGGTAATCGAATACGTGAAGAAAAAATATGGCGAGGACCATGTATGCCAAATTATCACTTTTAATAAATTAAAAGCAAAAGCCGTCATCAAAGATGTTGCACGCGTGTTAAACTATTCATTTGAAGAATCAAACGAAATAAGCAAAAAAATCATAAGCGATAATTTAAAAGAAGAACTTAGCTTTTCAATTGAACTTCAGAACATATACAAAGGCTCAAAGCGCGGGAAAGATCTCATCGACCTGGCACTAAATCTCGAAGGGCATGTGCGCTCTGCAGGAAAACACGCAGCAGGAATTGTCATCTCTCGACATCCGATTATCGAATATGCACCCCTCTACCGCGATCCAAAAGACGGAAGCATCTCCACACAGTACGAAAAAGAATCCCTCCAGAAAGTTGGTTTGGTGAAAATGGATTTTTTAGGATTAAAAAATCTCACCATTATTGACAATTGCATTAAACTTATTGAAAAAAATCGCGGCATTCGCATTAACATAAAAGAAATTCCTCTCGATGACGAAAAAACTTTTAAACTTCTCCAGCGAGGCGATACCAACGGCGTATTCCAACTCGAAAGCCCCGGAATGCAAAACATTCTCCGCAAACTCGGCCCCACGTGTATTGACGACATCATTGCGGTCAATGCGCTCTATCGCCCTGGCCCGTTAAAATCAGGCATGGTGGATGATTTTATTAAACGAAAAAGAAATCCCGCTTTGGTGAGCTATCCCCATCCAAGCCTTGAACCAATTCTCAAAGATACGCTTGGCGTTATTGTATATCAGGAACAGGTGATGCTCATCTCGCAGGTGCTTGCTGGTTTTTCTCTTTCCGAAGCAGATAGACTTCGAAAAGCAATGGGCAAAAAAATAATGGAGATCATCGATGAAATGGAAGAAAAATTCATTAAAGGCGCAATTGAACGAAACATCCCCAAAAAAACTGCTGAACAGATTTATGCCGCAATTCGAAGGTTTGGCGAATATGGGTTTAACAAATCGCACTCGGCTGCATACGCCATCATTTCGTACCAGACTGCATACTTAAAGGCGCATTATCCCGTCGAATATCTATGCGCTCTTCTCTCTGCAGTCGCGGATAATCAGGATGATGTTGCCCGATATGTGAATGATAGCCGAAATTGCAATGTGCGAGTTTTACCGCCAGATATTAACAAAAGCGATATTAATTTTATTCCAGAAGGCGATGCAATTCGATTTGGTTTAAACGCAATTAAAGGGCTTGGGGAAAAAGCTATTGAGACAATCCTTTCGGCTCGCACCCGTTGCGGTTACTTTCGATCAATGAAAGATTTTTTAGAAGCAATTGACCTAACCGCAATTAACAAAAGCGCGTTGGAATCGCTCATAAAAGCTGGTGCATTCGATAGTCTTCATAGAAATCGAGCGCAACTTTTGTTAAATGTCGAAATGTTAATTGAAATTGCAAAAAGGCTTAAGCGCGACAAAATGACCGGCCAGGGGAATCTTTTTGACATTTTTGGATCAGCTGGTTCGGAAAAAATTGAACTTCCCTACGTGCGCGATTGGCACGATAATGAAAAATTGCAACGCGAAAAAGAAGTGTTGGGAGTATACCTCACAGGGCACCCGCTTGCAAAATACGAATTCGAAATGCAGGCATTTGCATGTACCAAAATTAGCGATTTGGACTGTAATCAGCATGCAAATGAAGCGACTGTAAGCATCGTCGGAGTAATTTCAAATTTAAAAACAAAAACCTCTCTTAACGGCAATCGCTTTGCTATCGCAATGATCGAAGATATGAGCGGTTCAATTGAAGCTGTATTTATGCCAAATATTTTTGCAAAATACGAATTGAACATTAAGCCAGATGAACCGCTTCTCTTTCGTGGCAAAATAGAATTCGACGATGAAACTCCGAAACGAATTATTGTGAATGAAGTAAAATCTCTTAATGACATACGAACGGATTCCATTTCGGCAATTCACATTAAAATCGATCCTGGCCGCATGAATGCTGCGACACTGGAAGCGTTAAAAGAAATTGTTGAAAAAAACAGTGGCGATTGCCCTGTTCTTTTCCATGTAAAAAACAATAAAGATATCGCTACAGTAATACGCGCGCATCGCACATATAACGTTATGCCCACAGATACATTCTTAAAAGAGCTTACAAATATTGTCGGCCGCGATGCAGTGCGTATCACCATAAAAGGTTGCTGACGATGCATTCCGAAGGCTTTGATGTCACAATGGAAACACCCGAATGCATATTGTGCGGGAACACCGCTCAAAAATTCCTTTTCGAGAAGTCCTCATCGCCATCGGAAACTTTTCGCTTAGTAAAATGCACGGTTTGCGGTTTGCGATTCATTTCGCCTCGACCAACACCAGAAGCATCAAAGCGCCGTTACCAATCCACTTATTTTACACAACGCACAGACCGCGGTTACAACGATTATTTTTCTGAAAAAACGATGCGTGAAATCACCCGCGTGCTGGAACTCAATCTTCGCGATCTACGTTTTTTCGAATTCGAACGATCAATCGCAAAACCACGGCGATATCTCGATATCGGGTGTGCTGCAGGTTACTCCGTTTACTACATGCAAAACCGAGGATGGGACGCATGGGGCATCGATATTGCTTCCCACTGCATTTCGTTTGGCAAAGAAAAATATCAACTTAATCTCATTGAAGGCGATTATTTAGAAACCGAATTCGACGCGCCTTTCGATTGCATCACTTTGTGGGCGACAATTGAACATCTCCATCGCCCCGATTTGGTCTTGCGAAAAATTCATCGGGATCTTTCAGAAGGTGGTCTTTTAATGATTTCCACGTGTAGGGCAGGTGGTTTTATGCACTTATTTGGTAACAAATGGCGCTATTATAATTTCCCAGAACACCTCTACTTTTTTACATATCGCCAACTGGTTCATCTTTTAGAAAAAACCTCATTCGCCGTTCACGCTCATGCATTCTATGGGAGCGGTATTGGAAAACCGAAAAGCGTGGTGCGAACGCTTGCCGACAAAATTGCAAAATCGTTCTCTCTCGGGGATATGATGATCATCGCAGCAAAAAAAAAGTTGCTCGCATAAGATTGTTCTTGATTTTCCCATCGGACTACTCAAGCATGTGTTTCGCAGAGAAGGAAAATACCCTCAAAAGGAGATTTCCGCCAATCATGAAGATCACAGGTTCTATTGCAGAAATCCGTACCATTGTACAAAACGCGCGAAAAGAAGGCAAGCGAATTGGTTTTGTCCCAACTATGGGGTATTTACACAAAGGGCATTTAAGTTTAGTAGAAATCTCCAAACAGCATGCTGATTTTCAAGTGATGAGCATTTTTGTAAATCGAATTCAATTTAACGATAAAAAAGATTTTGAAGACTATCCTCGGGATTTTGAGAGAGACTTTGCACTTGCACAATCGGCAGGCGTTCATCTTATGTTTACCCCCGACGAACGAGACATGTATCAGAATCATCTCACATATGTGGAAGTCGAATCGCTAAGCAAATACCTTTGCGGGGCGACACGTCCAGGACACTTCCGCGGTGTATGCACGGTGGTTTCGAAGCTTTTTAACATCGTACTTCCCGACGTTTCAGTATTTGGAAGAAAAGATATTCAACAAGCCCTTATCATCGAAAAAATGGTACACGACCTGAATTTCCCGATTCAAATCATCACAGCACCTACAATTCGCGAGGAAGGCGGATTGGCTATGAGTTCTCGCAACAAACACCTTTCGCACGATGAACGGACTCGCGCTCTTTCCATTCACAGAGGCCTTTTGAAAGCAAAATCGCTCATTGAATCGGGTAATCGAAATACTACAGAAATAAAAGCGGTAATACAAAAGGAAATTGAAGCAGCCCACCCACAAAAAATCGATTACATCGAACTCGTTTCATACAATTCATTGCACCCAATAGAAAAATTAGACGAAAAGGCAATTTTGGCGGTTGCAGCATTTTTTGGGAACACACGCCTCATCGACAATATGCTCATTCACCCCTGTGAAGGAGGATTTACATGCGAGCTATAATCGCCATTGCATTTTTTTTAATAACCTGCACCCCAAAAGGAGCGCTTACTCCAGAAGAAGCTTACTATGGCCTTAAAGCGGCATATCAACAAGGGAACGACGAAGCTGTGATACAATACCTTTCCACTTCTACTCTGCAAAAAATGGAGGAATTAATTGCAAAAATAACATCATCGGACGTCACAGTCTTGCAAGCATGGGCGGAAAGCATGATGTCCACACCCGAAGAGCTTCGCAGACTTACGCCAAAAACATTCATCGCCCTTCAACGCAGGATGGACAAGAAAGCAGAGGTGCAACTTGCATCGTTTTTTCTCACAAAACCAATAGCGATTGCGATAAAAGAAAATCGTGCGGAAATCATCAATGAAGCGGGAATCAAAATGAAACTCGTAAAAGAAGGCCCTTATTGGAAATTCGAGGAAAGCATTTTTTAATTTCAATGCGTTACTTTTAAAAGCAATTCTTCCGCTTTTCGGTACTCTCCTTTAAAAATGTACAGCATGCTCAGGCGCGTATATTCTCGAATAGATGCATTGTTGCCAATAAGCCTTTGTTCCATTTCGCGAATTCGGGCATCGATATCGCCGAGTTCTTTTAACTTCTTTTCATACGTCAACCCTTTAAGATACTTCTTGTATTTTGCGTAGTTTGGATTTGACTCAAGCGCAATTGTTAAATACGATACAGCTTCTTCATATCTGCCCAAATGATAACAGCAGAAACCATAATATTTGTAATAAAATGCTTTATCGCTTGCGATATCTTTCACTGCATCGAGAACTGCAATGGCTCGCTCATACTGTTTCCACTCATAATAGATGTATGCCAGAAGGTAATGCGATTTTTCATGCTTCCGTTCAATTGAAATAACTTTCTTTAGATAATGCTCAGCGGAAGAATAATTTTTTAAATTAAAATATGCCATTGCCGTATAAAAATTCCCTTCCAGGAAATCGGAATCGAGCGCAAGCGATTCCAGAAAATACTGCAATGCAACTTGATACTCGCGGCGATTATAATATTCAACGCCCAGATTGAGCAACACGCGATTATTTTTCGCAATTTCCAAAGCTTTTCGATAATGCGAAATCGCAAGTTCCGATTTCCCCATGCGGGAGTATATTTCTCCAATGTTGTTATATGCTTGCAAAAATTGTGGATAAAGCGTGATAGCTCTTCTGTATTCGCTCAACGCTTGTTCAAAATCGCCTTTATTTGATAACATGAGCGCATTATTATATATTGAAATAACTTCCTTCGGGACTGCTTGCGACATCATCGCATACCTCACACGTAATTATCCCCATTATTTGGATCATTCACCATCTGTATCGGTTTTTATAAAAAAAATGTTTAGCATGCATTTTTGCGATTGCATTTTTCCTCCAATTCGTTTAATCATCAATGAAGATATACACTTGCAACCTCAAACAATCGAGAGAATGCTATTATGTGCGGCCGTTTTGCATTCTATGCCGAAAAAAAACAACTTGAAGAATTTTTCCCTCACGTCGAGTGGGAATTCTGGCCTGGGAAGCGTTACAATATTTGTCCTGGACAAGATTTACTCGCAATTGTTTTTTCGAATAGGTACGTAGGCAAAGCATTTCGCTGGGGACTTATTCCTTCTTGGGCAAAGGATCCTGCAATTGGCAACAAGTTAATCAATGCACGTTCGGAAACGATCGCCACAAAACCCTCATTTCGCAAACCGCTCCTCTCTCAGCGTTGCGTGATTCCCGCCTCGGGATTTTACGAATGGAAGCGGGAAGGAAATCGAAAAATTCCGCATTTTATTCGCTATGCATCTGGCAAACCGATGTTGTTCGCAGGGTTATACGACTCCTGGAAAAAAGATGATGGCTCATTCATCGATACTGTCACAATCATCACGCGACCCGCAACGGAAGTTCTTTTCCCAATTCACGATCGAATGCCCACAATTCTTCATCCCACTTCAGCCGAAAAATGGATGTGTTCAAAAAATGCAACCGTTGAAGAAATTTTAGAAATCTTGAATGAAATCGACACTGCGAACATCGATGCATATCCTGTATCAGCGCAGGTGAACAATCCTTCAATTGATAGTGCAGAGTGCATTTTTCGTGCATAAAAATGAAATATTTTATCAATTCATTCAATAACTGTTGATTAATAAAAATGCATCAATGTATTTATTTCATTCATATAAATGGGAGTATTTTTTAAGAGAAAAGGACAAAAAAATTTTTTTATTTTGTGGACAAAATTTCTCACTCTCGATAAATGGAAAGTTCAGTTGGCATCAAATAGCGTTTCTCATGCTTCACAAAAATTTAATTTCGAAAGCGATGAAACAACAAGAAAATAATCGAAAATCAAAGATTTTATATAAACGATAAAAATATTTTTACAGGTCTTTATTCTGTGCGCATAAATAAAATAAAACGCTTTTCTCTAGTTTAAAAGATGAAAACGTTTTAATAAAAATTAAAAAGGATTCCAGAATGAAAACAGTTTTTATAGACCCACAACGCATTCGTGAAATTGAAATAGCTGAATACCTCATCGATGAGGATTTCCGCAAACTGATGAACGAATATAAGGTTCTGGAGTCGCACATCGTGTATTTCTCCGCAGGGGAATCGAAAATCAAAGAAATTTTAGTTAAAAAAACACCTACGTATGCTGCGCAATCGAATCGCAATGCGAAACGAACGCGTTAATGCATAAACTCCATATGAATTTCATTCCCTCATTCAATATTTTTATTTGGATTTTATTTACGTTACCGATAATAATATGAAAGGGAATTTTCTGCAACAACATATGTATGAATGCAATACGAACAATCGCCATTGCAATCGCTCTCGTGTTGGCAATCTTATACCCTCTCATTGGATGGGGAGAGGATTACCAATATCAATATTTTGTTGAAGACAAAAAATACACCCCTTTTTCCGACTACATCCCAAAAGTGCGCCATCACTTTTACACAGTTCCGCATTATGTGGAAGACTTTTATCTCCTTTACGGATTAAAACAATATTACAATGAAAATACATTGCGACGTAACATTGCCCGATTGAAAACTGCACTTCAATGCAAATTTCGCCATCCTTCTGAAGCATTTATCCCAATTTCAACCGAAGAAGAATATTACAAATATCGCAATCTCTTATTCATGCACATCAACATGCTCATATTGCGCGATCATTTAAAAATTGCCGCTCGATACGACAAACGCACACTTCCATTTTACAGTGCCGATTTTGCAAAAGACATTTACGAAAGCCTCACAATTGCCGAAAAAATGTACCGCGATGCTCTCCCGTACTGGTTCGATGCCGTAAAGTATGCCCACAACGCAAGCCGCATAAAATTAACACTCGATATGGGAGCGCTCGAAACAGAACGATATCGCATTGTGAAGGGCGATGTTAATTTTGAAACGATTATAAATAAATATCTTGAATCGGTTGCGCAGAAAAAATCAATGCTGGAAAAAATGATAGCCGAGCGTGAAAAGAAATGAACAATTATATTTCCACCAGGAGCTATATACATGGCATATCGCATTTTAGTAGTTGATGCCACCGACTACAGACGCACCATCGTCGCAATCTTAACAAACGCAGGATACGAAATACTCGCAGCAGATTCTGCTTTTGATGCCATTTCAAAATTGCGCGCATACGATGTCGATCTCGTCGTTTCGGAAGTTGAACTTCCTGGCGATAATGCATTTGATCTTTACGAATACATCCAAAAGCATTATCCATATATCCCCATCATCATGACCACAGAAAAAAATATCGATATATTTTTTAACAGAATTTTCGAAGAAGGGATCGGAAACGTTTTGTGTAAGCCTCTGCGGCAAGAAGAATTCCTTCGCCTTTCCGAAAAACTTATAACGAAAAAAAACATCTTTGGACTTGAAAACTACATGAAGGACATCATCGAGATGAAAAAAATTAGCCTCCATTCTTCAATTCAAATTCAAAAAGGAATTGATATCATAATCAAACAAATAGAGCAATGGGGCTTTGTAATTGAAAACCGTATGATTTTGAATTTAATTTTAAACGAGATGGCCATCAATGCAGTGTATCACTCGCACGGTTTCACAACAGAAAAGGAGAAGCGGCTTCCTGTTAAATTACCACATGGAAGCAGAGTAGATTTATTTTTTGCCAGAAGCGAAAATTCATTCGGAATTTCTATAAACGATTACAACGGAAAATTGAGCAAAGAGAAAATTTTAGAAAGCATTAACAGCGTCATCGTCCAAGACCGATTGCTCGAAAAAGCTGCGGAAACTGGCGAAAATGTTGCCGACAAAATTTCCGAAACGGGTCGCGGGATCGATTTAGTTCGCAAACTGTGCGGCGAATATTACTTCATTATAAAGCGCGGCGTGCGTACCGAAATAATTCTCCTATTTGATAGGGAAAGCCTTGACGCGGAAAAATCGCAATCGTCGCTCAAAATTATCGAAGACGTAACTGAGTAAAAAAATACATGCCACACATAAAGAAAGCTGCAACCGCCACAGAAACAATACTTCCAATTGCAATGTAAAAAAGCCAATGAAGCGATGTGCTCAGCGCAACATATGCCGACGACAGAATTCCACAACACATTCCAACCACAACAGCTCGTTTCGAAATACCTTTCCACCATCGTTCCATAACAAACACACCCAAAATTCCGCCATACGCGATTGATGCAATAGAAAGCGCAATTTCGACAAGCGCTTTCGAACTGTATTTGAATATCACCGCAGCACCGCACAATATTAATCCCCAGAGAAGCGAGAAAGCTCGTGACAGCATAACCATTCGCCGTTGCGACATCGATTGCTTTCGATCCAGTTCGAAAAGATCTATGCACGTCGACGACGAGAGAGAATTTATCGAAGAACTGATTGTTGACATTGCCGAAGCGAAAATTCCTGCCAAAAAAATTCCACGAATTCCTGTGGGCAAGTTGTGCACCATAAAGTACGGCATAACCTCATCGGAACGCGCAAATGCCTTTTCACAAAGATGCGCGCGGATTAAAATACCTAATGCAAGAAATAGCGCAAATTGAAAAATCACAATCACCCCACTTGCGATCATCGCTTTGCGCGCTGATTTTAGATCCGACACTGCAAGAGCCCGCTGTACGATGAGATGATCTGTCCCATGCGACGCAAGGGATACAAATGCCCCTCCTACAATTCCGGAAATAATATTTATTGAAAAGAATATATTTCGATCTATTCCATCGAGAGTAATCACCGTAAAAAAATCGTGCGGCACGCATGCTCTCAGATGCACAACTTCGGGCGCAAACAAAAGATATCCCATTGCGAGCAATCCTCCTGCCAGGTACACCACAAGTTGAAGCGAATCGGTGACAACGACCGAACCAATTCCTCCATACATCGTATAAATGAGCGTAGCAAACATAATAAGGGCAATGGAAAAACGAAAATCCCATCCCATTATAAAAGTAAGCGGGATAGATGTAGCAAAAAGCCGTACTCCGTCGGCAAGCACGCGCGTAATGTGAAAAATGAGAGAGACGATTTTTTTTGTTAATGAACCAAAACTTTTTTCGAGAAATTGGTAAACTGTAAAGTAATCTCCTTCAAGATAAGAGGGTAAAAATACAATTGAAACAATGATGCGACCCACGAAATAGCCAAATGCAATTTGCAAAAAACCCATGCCGCTGGTATAACCAATTCCCGGTAACGAAATAACTGTGAGCGCGCTCGTCTCTGTTGCCACAATCGAAAGAGTAGCAAGAAACCACGGAATGCGCCTGTTTCCTAAAAAGAAATCTCGAAAGGTATTCGCGCGGGAAAAGCGCAGACCCAACAATACAACAAACCCCAAATACACAAAAACGATTAGCGCATCGAAACTCATGGATACCTTTTATGTTAATGCGTTGACAAAGTGATTGACAACTTATCTGTGAACTGATATGCTCGCTCAAGCATAATTTCAATAGCTTTTGGATAATTTCTCACATAACTGCGGAGGCTTAATAATGAAACAATTAACGCGTTTCCTTTTTATTTTTATATTTTCAATCGCATCCTTTGCTCAAGACGCAAAAGGGCCAAAAGAAGAAAAAGCGTTACCCGAACCAAAATCTGAGAAAAAACAACTCCCTGTATATACGACAATCGTGCTCGAAGACTTCGAAACAACGCAGTTTCCAGAATCGAGCATCACGTATCGAAATACCGGCTATCAAAAGGGTGGTATTGCAATTCGCGATCAGTACCCCTCACCCGCAAAGGATTCGAAAAAATACTTAGGAATTAAAATACTTGGAAAAGCAGGCGATGTAATCCAGCTCACACCACCTAAGCGATTAGTTATCGATAAATACTGTCAATCCATCGCCATGTGGGTATATGGCAAAGATCTTTCCGGCGAGCTTTCCATTATGATTAGAGACTCAGAAGGTACAAGCCACCGCCTCATCATGGGGAGGTTAAACTTTACCGGTTGGAGAGAACTTAGGGTAAATCTTCCAAAAGAAATTGCGCAAATGGATAAATATTTAAGCCAGAAAACTGAAATCGAAATCACCAAAATTATGTACAATCCAGGAAACACAGGAAGATTACCGGTGTGGAACTATTTATACATCGATGACATAACCGCAGTGGTTCGCGAAAAGATGTACGATCGACAAAGCGATGAGTGGTAACTCATAACAACTTTTTCGCGCTGCTGCAAATACTGGCATTTGTTTCGACGATTTGTTTTTCAAATGCTATTTGAAAAAAAATCAAAACATCCCCATCGCATTATTGTATTTATTAAAAAAATTCGATCCTAACGTAAAAATGTTATTGACTTTTTTATGTTTTTCTTTGCAAATAAAATTAGATTAACCTAACATATTTATTGAATATAATTATTATGAATGGCCATTCTATAAAAAAATTTTCAGTTGCAGTGCTCTTCCTGATAGTAGGTGGAATTTTAATTTCTTCATTCCACCATCATGAAAGGGGGCGAATCATTGAAAATTGTCGACTTTGCCGTTTTCAGGATTCTGGTATTAGCGCCACAAACACGGATTTGCTCAACCCCCAGTTTTCCCCTACAAAAAAATATGTCACTATTACCGAAAACGAACTTGCATTCTTTTTTCATTTTCACTCCATTTGTACGCTCCCTAACGCGCCTCCCACATGCTTCTGAGCGCTACTTTTGAAGTTTCGCGATAACCTCTCATCATTACCACAAATTCTGTGACGCTTTAATGTGCACAGATGAATTCAGGTTCAAAAGGCAAGAAGCCGAGAACGAAATTTACATATAGGAGTTTTCTATGAGAAAATGGGTATTGTTAATAACATTTTTTTCCACATTGAACATGCTTTTTGCAAACGACGAATCAACAGGATCCCCTTTTAGCCAGTCGAAATTCGTACCAGATATTTCGCTTATTCTCGACTCGACATATGCGCATGCTAATCGCACTAATGAAGAACTGGCTTACCTCTATCGGCCAGGCTTTACGCTCATTCCTGCAGACGAAGCGCGCCACGGTCATACCGAAACGCATATTGAAAATGGCTTTACCGTCAATTATGCGGAAATTGCTTTTTACTCAGTTGTCGATCCCTATTTCGATCTTTTTGCTGTATGCGAATTCGATGAAAGTAACGCTAGCATCGAAGAGGCATATTTCACTACGCGTGCGCTGCCATTTGGTTTTCAAATAAAAGGTGGTAAGTTTTTAAGTGGGTTTGGCCGCATCAACGAACAGCACGCGCACTACTGGAATTTTGTCGATATGCCCCTGGTGAACAATGCATTTTTTGGCGAAAGTGGCTTGCGCGAAGTAGGCGTTCGAATTAATTGGGTTGCACCCACTCCCTTTTTCTTTTCAATTGCTTTCGAAATTCTTCGCGGAGAAAACCCACGAAGCTTTGGTGTCGAAAAAATTTTTCACATCAGCGGGCCTCCCTTTGCGGAAAGGCAGACCAGGCCCAACCTCTACACTGGCAATATCCGCACCTCATTCGATATTGGCAATATATTAATTCTTGGAGGTGCTTCTGCAGCAGGGGGAAACTCGCAAATCAACCACGGAATAGATCGCACGGGACAAATGGGTAGCGCTTTTTTGGGAACTACATATCTTTTTGGCGGCGATATTACGGTTAAATACATTTTCGATTCCCAACGCTCCATTGCATTTCAGGCAGAATATCTGCACCGCACCATGAAAGGCGACAACTACCTCAATGATGCACTCAGCGCATTGACAGCGATGCGCACACACAAAAAG
>JAOAAF010000081.1 GCA_026419015.1 Spirochaetota bacterium | reverse complement strand
AGATGTGTATAAGAGACAGGTAGTGCCTACTACTTTTATCCCCCGCGCCTTTCTGCCATTTGTAAGGTCCTGTCGCACCCCATCAACCCACACGCAGGTTTGAGAACCATAATTCCCCACCACATAGACGTTCCCGTTTGCTACTGCAATGCCATAAGCATTTGCATCATTCCCTGGTAAGTCCGTCCTTACGCCGTCTTTCCAGTAGCAGGCGCCACTTGCGACACGTCCTGCAACATACACGCTGGGTGTATAATCATCACTTCCTCCTCCGCCTCCGCAGGCTGTCAGGACAAACACAAAGGCTATCACTGCTGCTACAAAAAAATTGTTTTTCATTGGAAAATCCTCCGTAAAAAATATTGAAACGCCATTCTTCTACACAAAGTACCAACTAATCCCAAGTTTCAACGAGCCCCTTTAATTCTATGGCCACTACAGCTGCGCCGCTTCATTCTACAAGCTGTCTGCCATAACGAGATCCTTCGCCTTCGGCTCAGGATGACAATGCAAAAAATCATTCACAGCTTACAGTTGCCACTGTGGAACCATGCAATTTAGGTCATCATCAGTGGTAAGCCGGGTTTGATTGCTGCCATCAGCATTCATCACGTAAATCTGCCCTCTGCCTGCAACATCGCGTTCGCTTACAAACACAATCTTTGTGCCATCTGGTGACCAGCAGTGCTGCGCATCCTTTGCGGTACTATCGGTAAGGCGCTGAGGAACTGTATTGCTTGTTGACCAAAGGTAGATATTGAAATTACCATCGCGTTCACTGGAAAAGACAATTTTGGTGCCATCAGGGGACCAGAGGGGGTAATATTCTGCTTTATCCGAAGTATTTGTAAGATTAGTGACATTTGTCCCGTCTTCATTCATGACATAAATGTCACCTTTTGTGGATCCCGACTGAATACCCATAAATACAATTTTTTTCACGACGACGTTGCTTGTGCCATCACCATTGTTCTTAATATCACGCACGCCACTATCATTTCCATCATCCCCACACGCAATAAACATTAATAACAAAATAATAATCTCGATACCACACCTTTTCAAACGAGCTCTCCCAAAATAAATAATTAAGTGCGCCCACTTTTCGCAGAGAAATCTAACGAGAATGAGCATATTCTAAATCATATTCTAAATTCCATAAAACGGTCTAT
Organism: Spirochaetota bacterium; assembly: GCA_026419015.1. Classification (GTDB taxonomy): domain Bacteria; phylum Spirochaetota; class UBA4802; order UBA4802; family JAGODF01; genus DYLV01. Next base: position 12,906 of record JAOAAF010000081.1, on the reverse strand, counting down.
GCCAATTTAAAGTTAGGATGCATCAACATGCGCATGCCTTAACCAAATCGCCGTCATTGCAACAAATTATTCCGCCCATTTGGAATAATTTATGTTTTTGCTTAGAATTATTTTTATATTTAAACAATTCTAAAACATTCATAATATATCAAAAAAATTCATTGCCGGTGAAAAAATTTTTCTTGACATTTGTTTAAAATATTTAAAGTTAACTTTAACTTTATGTGTTATGAAAGATACAATTTCAAAACAAAAAGAAACGTTCACCATCTCCCAACTCGCATCCGAACTCGACATTACTCCATCCGCAATTCGTTTTTATGAAGAAAAAGGGCTAATTCTTCCCCGCCGCACGAGCGGCAATCAACGAATATATACCAAAAAGGATCGCGCGCGGCTAAAACTTATTTTGCGCGGAAAACGATTTGGAGCATCGCTCGATGAAATTGCCGAAATGATAGGTCCCCCAAATGGTGAAATTAACGAAAAACAGCAAATCGAACGCAGTCTTTACTACATCGACAAACGTTTGCGCGAACTCCAAGAACAAAAAAAGGAAATTCTCATTTACGAAAAGGAGCTTTTCGATCTTAAAAAAATGCTGCTCAATCGTCTAAAGCAGTTGCAATAAAGTTCAACATTCATTTTTTATTAGGAGGAAAATATGTTCGATTTTCTCTACACTCCCGAGCAACTTAAACTGCGAGATGAGGCTCGAGACTTTACCAACTGGGTCCCTCGCGAGATGATTTTAGACATGGATGCTGAAAAACTCCATTTCCCGCGAGAATATCTTAAAGAAGCTGGGAGGAGAAACCTTCTTGGGATTCGTATTCCCAAAGAATACGGTGGGCGAGGTCTTGGATGGGTTGAAGATGTGATGGTTGCAGAGGAGATAGGTGTTGCCAGCTATTCACTTGCATGTCTCTGGGGCGTCGGCGCGGACATCGTTTGCGAAGCGATTGTCCTTTTTGGATGCGACGAACTGAAAGAATCAGTTGTCAAGCCACTGTTGAAAGGTGACGTCTATGCAGCAGAGTGCCTTACCGAACCGCGCGGCGGTTCGGATTTTTTCGGCGCGGCAACAACTGCTCGCAAGGACGGTGGCGATTGGGTAATAAACGGCCAAAAACGATTTATAGTCGGTGCAGAAGGCGCCGATTGGTTTTTGGTTTATGCAGTAACCGATCCAAGTGCACCTCCTCACAAACGCATTTCGTGCTTTATGGTACCGCGGGATGCAGGTGTAGAAACAAAGTACATTTACAATTTAATGGGCGTGCGCGGTGGCGGCGCTGGCAGGGTAATATTCAATGACGTGCGCGTCCCAGAGCGATATGCCCTCAACGGCATCAACGGCGGTTTCGATGTATTTGTAAAAATGATGATTCCCGAACGGCTCGGTACCGCAGCGATGACTATCGGATCGGTGCGACCAGCAATAGAAATCGCAACGCGGTACACATCGATGCGCAAAGCTTTTGGCACCCAAATTATGAATTTTCAAGCTGTTGGGTTTAAAGTTGCCGACAGCGTGATGCTGCTCGACGCATGCCGTTCGCTTGCTTATACTACCGCACGCGCAGCAGATTCATCAACTGTGCATCCAAACAGGCTACGCCGAATGGTTTCGGAATCAAAAAAATTTATAACAGACTCATGCTGGCAGATTGCGAACAACTGCATGCAAGTAATGGGTGGTATTGGATACACCAGCGTTTATCCAATTGAACGCATTGTGCGCGACATACGCCTTTCCATGATTTGGGTTGGCACAAACGAAATAATGCAACTAATTATTCAAAACGAGTGGTATAAGGAATATTCTAAAGTATTATCGAAAGAAAAAGTGCGCGATGTAGAAAGCGATGCACTGCATGCATTTGAAACAGAAGAAAAAATTTACGAATAATAAATATCCTTTCACTTGACATCCGATTCGCAAACCATTCTAATGCACCCCGCTGCCCGGCGGGGATTTGCATATAATTAATGCGTTGGAACAACCAATGAAAGCTCAACAAAAGCTCGACAAAAATGTAATTCTTACCGGTTTTACTTCTTTCTTCACAGACGTTTCTTCGGAAATGCTTTACCCTCTCATTCACGCCTTCGTTTCGACGATTATGGCTGCACAGCGAACGCTGGTGGGTCCGATTCTTGGCATCATCGAAGGAATTGCAGAATCGACAGCTAGCCTCTTGAAAGTTTTTGTTGGATATTATTCCGATCGATGGGAAAAGCGAAAAACACCCGCGATTGCAGGATATTCCCTATCTGCTTTCTCAAAACTTCTCCTCTTTGCTGCTTCTTTTGGATGGATTTTCGTTTTAATTTCCCGCTTTCTCGATCGCGTAGGCAAAGGCATTCGCACCGCTCCACGAGATGCTCTCATCTCAGAATCAACGCCCCCCGATATGCAGGGAAAAGCATTTGGTTTTCAGCGCGCAATGGATTTTGCGGGTGCTTTTGTCGGTGCATTAATTTGTTTTGTTATTGTCAATCATTATCTCGACCCTTCGACTGGAAATCTTGCAAACCTCACAGCTTTTTACTTCCTCTTTGCACTATCGATCATCCCTGCGCTTTTGGGCGTTGGTTTTCTGTTCTTCGTAACAGAAAAAAAGGTAGCTCGCATAAAAGGAGCAGCTGTTAAACTTAAACCGAATATTAATATTTTCAAATACGACAAAAATTTAAAATTATTTTATATAAGCCAAATTTTCTTCACTTTAGGGAATTCTTCCAACCAATTTTTACTGTTGCGCACCATGCAGCTTGGCCATGCGCTTACCACCGTGATACTCATGTATGTACTTTTCAATCTCATCACAAGCACATTATCGTCTTCGTTCGGATCTCTTTCAGACCGCATTGGAAGAAAAAAATTATTGGTTGTTGGATACAGCATCTATGCGATCATCTATTTGGCATTCGGATTCATCTCAACCGAAACAAACTATCTCCTTTGGCTTTTCTGGCCACTGTACGGTCTCTATTACGCTCTCACTGAAGGAATCGAAAAAGCATTTGTTTCACAGTTAGCTCCACCTGATTCTAAAGCAACTGCATTAGGGATATATCACACTGTTGTTGGCTTGTTGCTGTTACCTGCAAGCATCATTGCAGGTGCATTATTTTCGAAACTTCCCGAACTCCCCTTTCTTTTCGGAAGCAGCATGGCACTCATTGCTGTATGCACCATTGCAATTGGTGTGAAAGAAACCGCTGTGTGAAAGTTAAAAGGTTGATTAGTATTGGTCAATTTTGCGCTATACCGATTCAATTCTATTTTTAAATTCTTTTTCATAGAGCTTTAAGCCAAGCGCGTTATGTTCATCGATTATCTCTTTTAGGATTTCAGGTGTCGTAAGCGGATTAACAGTTACTGCGCGAAGAACTACAATTTTTTGCGGAGCATACCGAGTCGACTCTAACATCGTTCGCGAAACAAAGCTATTATCTTCCTGACGAATCGCTTTATGCAGTTCTACATTCAATTGATTGAGCATATGATTGATTTTTTTTATTTTCTCCTTCGCGCATAGTCCTCCCTGGACATCGCGATTGATTGCATCTTTTTCCAACTCGCGCAATTTCTGTTGAACTTTTGCAGGAACAAAGCGATAATTAAAAATAAACAGTTCAGGATAATTCATTCGTTCAAAATTTTCATGTTTTTCCACAAGATTCATCAAGGTGTTGGTAAGCATTGATGCATGTCCAAAAAGAACTCGAAATCCCTCTTGGCCAAACAGTTTTAACGTAACCCACGGTTTCAAACATGAAAACGGTCGCGAACCTTCGACAGTAAACCTGCCCTGATCTACCGAATCCTCGCGAATAATATAATTCGATGTATGAAATAAAAACGAAGAAAGCTTTTTGCTTCGAAATAACACCATACCCATCGACAGCGGTGAATACAGAAGCTTATGTGCATCGAATGTGACTGTATCTGCTAACTCAATTCCCCTAAAAAGATGACGATATTCATCTACTAAAAGAAGCGGTCCGCCCCATGCTGCATCGACATGAAAATGCGTTTCGTATCTATCTGCAAGTTCATAAAGCGCCATGAGATTATCCACATTTCCCGTTTCCGTTGTGCCCGCTATTCCCACGAGAGCAATTATTTTTATTTTTTCTTCCCCATAGCGATTTCGTTCTTCAATCTGGTGCAATTCGCGCGCAAGATAATCCACATCGATTTTATTGTAGGCATCAACCGGTATTTTGATTACGCTATTTTCACCGAGTCCCAAAATCCACGCTATTTTATCTATTGAATAATGTCCCCTTTTTGAAACAAAAATGACTGCGCGATTGCAATGATAATATCTGAAGGCGTCATATATTCCTGCTTTTCTTATTCCAGGAAATCTCCCATCAGGTGGAAATGCTCTATTTCGAGCAACCAAAAGGGCTGTTAAATTTGCAATCGTTCCATCGACTGTCACATTTCCAAGAACATAATTTCTGTTTTGCACATTCTGCCGATAATATTTCGGCGATCTGTTAAAAATGAGACGATGTATCCATCCGATAAGTTCGCGTTCGACATACGTTGAAGCTTTTGCGGTCTCTATCTTTACCTGATTTTGATTCAATGCCGCAATAATCATTTCAAGCAAAATCATAAAATACGGTATAGCACTCGTCATGTGACCAACATAATATGGGTTGCCAACCTTTACTGAATGGGCAATGATGTTATTTTTAATCTCATTTAAAATCGTTCTCCAAAGTTGTGGTTCACGGGGAATTTCAATATTGGAAAAAATTTTCGCAAGTTCAGTGAGAGGTATTTCGCTATGAATGCCACCTTTTTCCTTAAAAAAATTATGGATTAAATCGAGCAATTCATAACCGAATTCCATAAACTTATCAGGTGAATCGGGCATAATGAATAATTTGCGAATTTGCTCCATCCCACCTGGGATTTTAATATTATGCTCATGCTCAATTTTGCTCTGGAGAATATTCATGTTTCCTTCCCTACGCGTGACGAGATAAAAATTATTTACAGCCCATCAATATTGCTATCGACAACAATAAATAGTATAGCACGCAATGTTCCATTTACCTTAAAAAAAACACAGGAACGAAAATACAAGCATTAAACGCGTTTCATTCGGAGAATTTTATCAATGTGCTCGTTTAATAAAATTCTAAAGAATAATCTTAATACATTCCGATATTAATCCCATACGGCGAAAACTAATACAAAAGGAACCTGTGTCATGGCACACACAAACCTTCTATCCTTTCCCCCAAAAATCGACTTTGAAACAGCAGCAAAATACATCGAACTGGTAACAAAAAACACTGGTCCTTCTGATCTCATCATTGACCTGCAAAGCACTGAAGTCGTCAATTCTTCGTTTATTGGGCTTTTAATTTATCTCAAACATAATAGAGAACGTTATGGTGGAAAATTAATTATAAAAATGTCGCCATCAATAGAAAAAATCTTAAGGCAACTGGGACTTTATGAGTATTTTACTATAGGCACTCTGAATAACAAATCTCAATCTCTCAATTCGCTTTCAAACACCTATAACTGAAATTTATATTGACAACAGAAAAAACATTATAAACGCTGATTAAAAAATTTTCGCACGGGGAACACATGCTTTTCAACGAACGTCAAATCGAGAATACATGCGAACTATTAAAATCAATTTCACACCCAATTCGTCTAAAAATTCTATGCTTTCTCATGGATGGCGAAAAAAATGTCAGCGAAATCGAAAAGGAATTTTCTACAACTGCATCGAACATATCCCAACACCTTACTGTTCTCCGCAAAGCGAATATCATTACCCGACATAAAAAAGCAAATTTTATGTTTTATTCAATAAAAGAAAAAAACGTTCTCACACTTCTTAAAACGCTCAAACAACTTTTCTGCCAATCGGAATGACACATCCCATTCTGCGCAACGGCATTTTTCTCCATTTGCTCATAAAAGCCGTGTTCATAACAATGATGTTTTGTGAAAACCTACATGCTGCCTTTGGGCAATCGAATAGCAAACAAATACGCATTATTGGACTTAAAATCTTTACTGAAGAAATGCTCCTTCGCAACATTGAATTCCAATCAGTACTGCCATCGCGCGTTTCATTTGCAACCTTGTCTCATGCTCTTGAAACATATCTTCATTCATTGGGCTACACCATCGCGAAAGCATATTGCATCCATGAATCAGAAAAAGAAATTGTGATATTTGTTGATGAAGGAAGAATAGAAAAAATAATATTTTACAACCTCAACACACCTGATACATTGCGTATGCGGTTTAACTTCATATTACCAAAAAATATATATAACGAGAATATTGTGAAGGAAAAATTACAGTGGATAAAAGAAAATTTCAATTTAAAATCTGTAACACCCCAATTAAAACCAGTCCGCGACTATAGCGAATCGTTTTTCCAGATCGATAAACAATTAAAAAATTTACTCGATGAGTTTACCACACTTTCCGTCTTCGATGAGTATCGGCCTCGCTTCGATCTCGAAATACACATTGAACGATATTCTCCCTTCGAAATTCAAAGCTTTGCTTATGGTTTTCGAACAAGTTATAGCAAAGGGCTCATCCCCTTTTTGCGGTATGATCATCCTTCGCTTATTGCAGATAATGATAACGCTAAAATCAAGATCTCCGCAGGTATTTTTTACGGTCTCGATCGACAATTCCACTCGGCCCCCCACTGGACATTTATGGAAGCGTCAACGCATTATACATTTCCTCCCTTCCTTACCAATTTTTTTGCCCCATCTATTTCTGGGTATTTTTACCGATCGTGGGCATCGAGAGATGATCTCAAGCTTTCACAGTACGAGTACCTCATCGTAAGGGGAAATCTATCACCTGGCATACGTATTTTGAACCAATTTAACGCAAAAGTCGGATATGGGGTAGAGCGCGTTTATTTATACAAAAGCACCCCTCTTGAAGGCCAAATGCCACTCATTGAGACTCGCGACAAAACCGATCAATGGACATTTCTTGAAATAAAAATAAACATCGATGTATTCCCCACAAGTATCAGAAACATTACACAACGCTTTTGTAACATCGCATACGCATATTACACAAACGACTCCGCATTCCAAAAAATTTCATTCAATGCGACGTTCGAATTAGAACGTTCAAATTTCGATATCGTTTCACTCATGATGAACTCTGTGTTAATGTCGCCATCTGTTCCTTTTTATTACGAAGAATCAGTTGAGCATACCACATTCAAAGGTTTTGAAGGGAAAAGTTTCCATACACGGAAAATCGTACGATTTTCAACATCTTATCGCTTTTCGCTTTATCGCGATTACCTCTTTAGTGGAATCTTTTTTGATAGCGCAATTTTCGAAGGTTCTACGTATGATCTTGTAGGAAAACAAACAGGAATTGTAAGTGGAATCTCATTTCATATAATATTTTTAGACCAATTTCAATTTAACATCTACTATGGAAAAGACTATCTCTTTTCGACAAATGAATCAGGACAGAATGTCATTTTTGATTTCGAAAAGAGATGGTAATGTGCCGCGAGAGGGACTTGAACCCTCACAGGCGTTCGCCTACTAGACCCTGAACCTAGCGCGTCTGCCAATTCCGCCATCGCGGCAGATATAAGTAGCACAATTTATTTTTAGTAATGTGTCAAATAAAAAAATTATAATTCTTCATTTCGAAGCAAATCTTCCCATCTATCTCGCCGACGAATAAGGCGAACTTCGCTCTCCTCAGTGATCAAAACTTCCGCTGGCAATCGTCGGGAATTATAATGCGATGCCATAGCCATGCAGTATGCTCCTGCCGACATTACTGAAAGATAATCGCCTTGTAGGGTGGTGCTAATTTCCCTATCTTTCGCAAAAAAATCACCCGATTCGCACACAGGGCCAACGACATCTACGATTTCGCTTCCTTCTCTCCTTTCGCAGTTAAAAATTTTTTGATATGATCCATATAGAGCTGGTCGAATGAGATCGTTCATCCCGCCATCGGTGATGAGAAAGGTTTTTGTTTCGCCCTCTTTTCGGTAAATTACTTGTACTACAAAAATCCCACTGTTGCCTGAAATGTACCGACCTGGCTCTACAATTAATTTTAAGCCCCGTGAGGTAAGCCTCGAAACAATTTCTTTTCCCCATAATTGCAAATTGAACGGTGTTTCTTCATTGTACACGATGCCCATTCCACCTCCCATGTTCACAAACTCAATATCGCCCCACCCATTGCTTTTCAACTCGTCAATAAGCGAAACAAATTTGTCAAGAGTCTTCACGTACGGCTCAACGGAACATATCTGCGAACCAATGTGGCCATGAATGCCTCGAAACCTCACATGACGAAAATCCCTCAAGCGAGGTAAGAACTCCAACAGATGGCGTACTGTTATTCCAAACTTATTCTCCTTTTTGCCCGTTGTAATATAGTGGTGAGTTTCTGGATCGATATCGGGATTAATGCGAATGGCAATTGAGGTAATTTTACCCTTTTTTGCACTGATTTCTTCGATCGCATCAATTTCTTGGATTGATTCGCAATTGAACATCAAAATATCCGAATCAATTGCATATTCAATCTCTTCACGCGTTTTCCCCACGCCCGCAAAAACAATCTTTTTTGGCGGAATACCCCCTTTGAGTGCGCGATAAAGCTCCCCTCCCGAAACGACATCGGCTCCCGAACCGAGGGATGCCATGAGCCTGATAATCGCCATATTAAAGTTTGTTTTAATCGAATAACAGATGAGATGCTCAATCCCCACTAGGGCAGCATCTATCTCATAATACCGTTCTTTAAAACCACGAGATGAGTACACGTATAGTGGAGTACCAAATTCCTTCGCTAAATCCCTAATTTTCACATTTTCGCAATACAGTTGATCATCTTTGTATGTAAAATAATTATCAAACCTATTCATTTTAATTCATTGCTGACATTTTTCTATTGAGATCACTTTATATTTTCTTATTTCCTCGCCAACCTTCATTGCCACTTCGTCGCCAACTTTTTTCCCCAAAAGGTTTTGTGCAATTGGAGATCTATACGACAGAATTCCTTTTTCGAAATCAGCATCCCAAGGTCCTAAAATTGAATATGTTAATTTTTCCCCTGTATCAATATTTTGAATTTCCACTCTGGTGCCAATGTTTATTGCAGAGGTATTTACCGCATCGAAATTTATAATCTCAGCCTTTTTTACTTCGCTTTGAAGCTTATTGTACGATAGTTCGAGCATTATTTGGCTTTCCATTAGCCGATTGTAATCGACATTTTCTCGAATATCGCCCGACACATCCACAGTTTTCCCAAGTTCCTGAGAAATTTTCACCAATTCCAAATTCATCCTCCGAAGCTCTGCCTGCATCTTATTGAGACCAGCTTGTGACACAAAAATTTTTTCCACATCAACTTCCCATTCATCTGTAACCTTTTGCTGAATGGCTGCGCTGAAATCGGGATATTTTTCTTTAATTATGGAAAGGAATTTTTCTTTATGATGATCTTCTACATATGCCACAGAAATAAAAAGATCAAACAGCTTACCCAAAAATTGTTGAGTGCTCTGAGAAACTATTTCCCTCAATCCTTGGGCATCGTTATCGAACAAAATTTCAAGCGCCATGTTTTTTAACCGATTTCCCTTTGTCTCAATTTTTCGAAGTTCGTTCATCAATCGCACAAACGTGATGTAAAGCGACTCTCGAGAGAAATCGAGCCATTCGTAATCCCATACTCTCGTTATAATATTCCGCACCACCCAGAAAAATACCTCAGGAGTTTGTTTCGCATTCACTATCAGCCGGTCAATAAAATTGTTAATCACATGATACGCATGAGCGCTTATAAGGCTATTGATGATATACTTATGAATCCTTACTGGCGTTTCGAAAAGAATTTCGCCTACAATTGCTGGCCAATCCTCACGCGATTCCATAATCAGGTGCACAAAATCCTTTTTATAATCATACGAATTTATGCGCAACGAAATGAGTGGTAGTTCCTGGGTTTCTTTTTTAATAAACGCAACAATGCGTTCCCGTATTGAGTCCAGCTTTAATTTCTTTTCATCGACAAACTTCATAAAATCGCGTAACACAAAGTAAGAAAGAATCTGTTTGGCTGGGCTCCCTTGTTTGGTTTGTTCCAAAAAATAATCGATAAAATACTGTGCTACCCTCTCTCCTTCTTCGCGTTCTATATTATTCACAAATTCCATCGCATACCCAAGTTTATTGCTAAATCCTTCAGCTGAAGAAAATCGTTCAAGAAGTTCATCGGCAAAAGTAACCGGTTTGTCGCGCATGAAAATAACATCTTTCTTTTTTTCCGAAAATGCAAAATGCGGATTCTTTTTAATTTCGATCCTTTTTTTGTTCCACCACTTTGACCAGGATTTTGCATCAATATACTTCGGTATAAGCTCTTTTTTGATATCGTTTAGCGAAATTTCCATATTATACGATCGAACAAGAATTTCAAAGAACGCCATAAAATCTTCCTCGAACAAAGCCTTAATCCCTTCGGGATCTTCATATTCCAATACTGAAATATGATCTTTCGAAATCGGCGAAAGGGATTGAAGTGCCATTTGAATTGACATTTTGTGATTTTCTTTACCTTTAAAATCCACTACTACCGATTCGCTATCGATGCTTTTAATTTTACCAACACCCCAAGCGCGATGCAGTACATAATTATTTTTATCGAATACAATATTTCTTTCAAATGTTTGTATTGCATTTTTCACCGGAACTTTGAAATTATTTAACTTTGAAATCTCTAAGAATTGTTTATATTGCGAATGATTTTTATACTTTATTCCATATAGTTTTATAAGCTCACGGCGTGAAGAAGTATCTTCTGGAGTATATTCAAGAATTCTTTTCAATATGCTAATGGATTGATCCGGATTTTCTTCATCGCGATATTTGTGTAGGAGCGTTTTTAAAAGCTGCGCTGTGAGCTCATATTGTCGTGCATCAACCAAGAGGCGTTCTATTCTCTCAAAAAACGCAAGGTCTTCACCCGTGAGGCTCACCAGCTTATTCCATAACGCTGCAATCTCGCCAAACTCACCATTTTTAATAAAACCTTCAATTGAAAGCTTCATGTAAAGAATGCTTTTTTCGTCATCCTCATCGATGAGCGCAAAAGCAAGTTTTTTAGCTACCTCTGCATCAAATCTGTCAATCTTCAATAAGTTTTCCCAAATAGGGATCGCATCTTTGCTTTTTCCTAATCGTTCAAGGCTAGTTGCCAATGCTTTAAGCGCTATACGGTTTTCTCCGTACTCCAGAACCTTTTCAGAAATGCGCTCAACCACTGCCCATTTGTGATTTTCTGAAAATACTTCCAAAAGCTTACGAATTTTAACTGTATCTTCAATTCGATCCTTATGATACCCAATCAAACCCACCAGATAAGAAGCCGTTATAGAGTTTGGATGTTCATTCAAATGCGCAACACATATTTCCCGAATCTCATCAAACATTTCATGGCTTACAATATTATTGAATAAATCATCTAAAATTTTAAATTTTGAAATACCGACATCCTTCGGTTCAATCCTCCCCCAGAGCTCTTCTTTTAAAAGCGAGTTTAATTTCTCGATTACCTTCTCTTTTGTCATATCGCTCACCCTATGTTTAAAAATTTTTTTTTACATTTTCATCCCAATCTTCATACTATCAATTTTTAATAACTGTAAACCATGACTTACTTGCAACAATTGTTGCATCCATTTTCTTTACCCATTCATTAAAATAAGGAATTTAAAACTATTCGTGGAAGAAGCAACTTAAGCTACTTCACGTTTTTTATTGCGCTATTTTTTACCCATGCTGAAGGACGGCCACTTTAAACTACCCATTCATGACACTTATGCAATAATTTATTGTTTTTGCAAGCATTTTTATTTTTAAATTAAACCTCATGGAATGCCTAATATTTCGATTCAGAAAAAAAAATTTCAAAAAGAAAACGACAAATTTTTACTATTTGTTAATAAAATGCGAAACACCCCCGGAGGGGTGTTTCGCGCAGTTGCTAAGATGTTTATAGTTTATTTTCCAAGTATTTTCTTTGCATCCTCTACAAGCACATCGACTACTGTGGGATCTGCGAGAGTGGAAATATCACCATACCCACTCTTATTGAAATCGCCCGCAGCAATCTTTTTGAGAATGCGGCGCATAATCTTTCCAGAACGCGTCTTGGGTAGGCCATCTGCCCATTGGATTATTTCCGGCGTCGCGATTGGCCCAATTTCTTTACGAACATGGGCAACAAGTTCTTTTTTAAGGTCATCTGTTTTTTCCACACCGGTCTTAAGCGTGACAAACGCATAGATCGATTGCCCTTTAATTTCATGCGGATATCCAACGACAGCTGCTTCTGCTACCTTTGGATGCGAAACAAGGGCAGATTCGATTTCTGCTGTTCCCATGCGATGCCCAGAAACATTGATCACATCGTCCACGCGTCCTGTAATCTGGTAGTAGCCATCCTTATCGCGGCGGCAACCATCACCCGTGAAATACTTCCCAGGGAACTGAACAAAGTACGTGTTAAAGAATCTTTCGGGATCTCCATACACCCCGCGCATTTGTCCAGGCCATGATCTTCGGATGCAAAGATTCCCTTCGCATACGCCAGTGAGCTCTTTTCCTGAATCATCTACGATTACTGGATCTACTCCAAAGAATGGAACCGTTGCCATCGCTGGCTTAATATCGATTGCACCGGGAAGTGGGCTAATGAGAATTCCACCTGTTTCTGTCTGCCACCATGTATCTATTATAGGGCATCTTTCGCCGCCGATGTGCTTGAAATACCAGAGCCATGCTTCTTTGTTGATTGGTTCGCCTACGGTTCCTAGC
>JAOAAF010000080.1 GCA_026419015.1 Spirochaetota bacterium | reverse complement strand
TGTTATAGGTTATTGTACCGGTGTAATCGCTCATCTCATAGAGATCAATTGTGCCCAAAGGGCGCCTTAATAATTTTTTCGTTCCAGCTTTTTGAACGCAGAGGAAAAAATCGCCCTCGTCGCTTTCGCTCACCGCTGCAACACTATCGGTGATATTCAACTCACCATTGAAACAATTGGTTTTTCCACCTTGTGGAAATGAGATCCGAATATAACGTTTTCCGGAGACGTTGTCATACTCAACGGTTAACAGTTCGCCGCGGTTATTTACGGCAAAATATTCTAAGCTCATATTTGGGCCAAAATCGATTTTATTAAATAATAACCCCATATTTTTCGAAATGTATAGATTGCGCGGCGCATCGTAAGTAATAATGTATATATCTGTTACAATTCCTTGTGTTAGATTTGTATTTTGTGGTATTTCTTGGCCGCTATACAGAGAAATGTCTTCAAACATTTTACTGTTGCACGATATTGCAATAAGTGTACAATAAATTACCACGAAACATTTTTTCATGAAGTTACCTTCCTTACCAGAGAAGTGATATGCCGCCAACTCCCAAAAACCCATATTCTCGCTCGTTTAAAATTGTTGTTCCTGTATATCCAAATACATGGATGAAGGGCATTATGCACAAACTTCCTAACGAAATTGGCATTCTCAAAGCAATAGAGGCAGTAGGATTTACGTACCATAATCGGTCGTTTGTTTTGCTCCGCAAAGGGAGGTTGTTAATAAAAACAGTTTCATCGCCAACGTTTATCGAGTCGACGCTTATTCCACCACCGATTGCAGTTTGTATGGTAGTGAAAAAATCAGTTCGAATGTTTATGCCGCCTTCAAGCGTACAAGGCATAAAGAGATATGATTTAATGATGTTTTTTCCTGTTTGATCCTGTTGTTGTAAGGTTAAGGCAGAAAACAAAATCCCATAGTGCCAAAAATTTTGTTCATGATTTGCTATGCCAAGCATTGCACCAAATCCTGGATGAGAAATATCGTAAAAATAACCCAACCCACCTCCATAGGAAATCCCTGCGAAAAATCGAAAAGCCTTTTTCTCGTGGAATTCTCGCTTGACTAAGGTAATTTTTTCTTCTTTCTCTCCCCCCTGTTTTATGTCGCGGGCAGTTTGTTGACCCGCTTTTTGAGCTGCTTCTGCATCCTCCTTTGCAATGACCGCAATGTGTTCAATCACGGAATCTGCCACTTTATCGACCAGTTTAAACATTTCGCTGGTAACGGGAGTTATCATATCGATGGTACCTGTGGTTTTTCCTCGCGAGCGGTGATAAATGTGTGCATTGACCATAATTGTTTTTTCTTCTTTGCTGTATGTGTATTTCCCGTAAATGATGATGTCGGCATTCACGACTTTTGAAATTTTTACGATTTCGCGTTCATCGGTGTGCGGACGAAAAAGCACGAGTTCTTTTGTTTTTGAGAGCAAAACGATTTCTTCAAATCGATCGCGCGTCATGAGAATGAAGCGAAATTTTTCTTTCATGGAATCTACAATCGCATTGGGAATATTCTTTGAAAGCCATTCGTATTCTTTTTTTTGGGTTTCATTTGCAAAGGGGAGAACCAGAACTTCTGCAAGCTGCTCCTGTTGTTCTTGGGCAAGGGATGTTGTGATTAAAAAAAAAGTACACGCAAGTACTGCGCAAATGGTATTCTTCATCATGAATTCCTTTTGATTATGTGAATAATTTATTTCTCACTTCACTTCGCCACGATATCGAGACACGCTGGCAATCTTTGAAGAAGGGATTGTGATAGTACCTTCTGGCGTAAATATTTTCACATTTGCACCTTTTTGTGCAAATGCACCCGTGTACGTTTTCCCATCGGTGGTTTCGATTACTGAAATTGCGCCATACCGCCGTTCAATATCTTTTAGTGTGACAATGGTCTTTTGTTCAACTTCGGTTTCTGCTATTTCGAGCATGGGGATAATCTCAACGGGCACCACTTTTGGCCGTTCAGCTTCTGGTTTCTTTTTCAGTTCTTCTATGACGGTTTGGTTTTCGATTTGTGGCACGAGTGCGATGTTTTCGAGTGAAGAAAGCTCGCGTTCTTCATTTTTCGTAAGCATGACAGGAACTGAAATTCCTTTTTCGCTCACTTCTACTTTTTTCCCTTGTTCGATTTCAATAGCTTCGGCTTCTTTTTGTTCGCCTTTTATGATGGGAATAATTTTTACTCGGCCCGAAGAAAGCTTAATAGTACTTCCTTTATCACCTATTGTGCACAAAAAACTTGTGCCCCGCACCGCTGCAACCGAGGTAGGAGTGGTGATCGAATAGTTTGTTCCGCGTTTTACAATTTTGTTAAAAGATGAACCGAGTTTTTGTTTTATCGCGATTGTATCGCCTTCTTTTGTAGCAACAAGCGTATCTACGGTAAAGCTTGAATTTTCTTTAAGGCTAATGATGGATGATTCGCTAAATTGGATTACCGCAGCTGATTTCGCCCCTGTTGAGATGGTATCGCCTACTTTCACTAGCATTCCAAATTCAGCGGGTGTATTATTAAGCATTACCTGCCCGCTTACAAAGGTGAGCCGTGCGGGATATTCCATAACCCGCTGTGGCTTGCACCACATTCCTAAGAGGGCAAACAAAAGAATGAAGTATAGACCTTTTTTTTGCATAATCATCTCCTTCGGGATTGAAATCTCTTTCAGAAACATCTATCGATTAATTATACAAAAAGTATAATATAACGTCAAATAAAACATAGAACCACAAAAAAAGAATTATTGACATTTTTTCGATAAATTCAATACATGTTCACCTGCACGGTGGCTGTAGCTCAATTGGCAGAGCCCAGGATTGTGGCTCCTGTGGTCGCGGGTTCGATCCCCGTCAGCCACCCATAATAAATTTTAAATAAAGGGCATTCGTTCTCACGCAATGCCCTTTATTGTGAGAAAATTATTGTGAAATCTCCTTGACACTGGATATTGCATTTCAAAGATATATGAAACGTTTGCGCCCGTAGCTCAGTTGGATAGAGCGTCGGACTTCGAATCCGCAGGTCCCCCGTTCGAGTCGGGGCGGGCGCGCATTCCTTTCATTGCTTGCCCTTAAGAATGAAAATAGCCGTATGAAACGTATATGAGCGTATAATTATCGATGTTAACGATTGTGTCATCAGTATCGAATTATTAAAAGAACAGTTTTAAACATATTTTTCATCGTGAGTAAACTGCAATCGAAGTAACAGTGTCGGCATCGATAAAACCCGTTTACATCATTGCTATTCCAATCGAAGTAGTAACTGTATCATTTCATTGTGCGCATGTAAAAACATCCTGAAGCGATTTTTGCAATTTATTGCAATGAAGATCGAAATTGTGGCGATATCGTAGTAACATGAGCATTTGGAAGTAGATAAAAAACTTTAATGAGCGAATAAAATGGGTTGATTTACGTTTTCCGGTATGACTCATATGCGATGCTGGAGTTTCCAGATGTGAGCGCATATTGCAAATTTTCATGTGCGATTGCACGAGGGTTTTCCGCACAACCGGGAATAGCAGTCGACGCAATGCCAATTGTAGGGGAAAGCAATACTTTTCCATTTTCGATGTGCACTGATGCTCCTTGTAATAGAGTTGTAATTTTTTGGGCAGTTTCAATGGCACTTTCTTTTTCCGTATTGGGGAGCAAGATTGCTAATGTATCGTTAAAAAGAGAAGGAATTGCACTTGCAGGTAATGTCTGGAACAATTTGCGGGAAATGGATTTTGCGATGTTGGTGGCAGTCTCGGTCGTGAGGTTAGCTTTTACAAATGCCATTTCCAACACGCTAAAATGAGTTCCGTAGGAAAGGCCCTTTAACAATTCTTCGTATTTAAAATTAAAATAAAAATTTGTATAAAATCCTGTTTTGCTATCAATTACTGCATCGTGATACACAATGTACTCGCTTAAATATTGCGCTAATTTCCCAAACGAAGCGCGAATCTCCTGAATTTCAAGGCCCTTGAACGGCACACCGCGAGAAATACTCACTGCTCCAAGCAATGTGTGACGGTACATGATTGGGATTAAAAGCCTCATGCCATTTGAAAGAACCACAACAGAAGATCGTTGTAACTCTTTTCCAAGTTCGGTGTGAATCTGAACGATGTCCAAATCGGGCGATTCAATCGTAATGAAGCTTTTCCCTTTCATTTCAAACGTTTTGGACATGTGAGTGGATTCCCGATTCATCAGGTAAATAGATAACGAGTCCGGAGCATGCTCTGAAGAAATTTCGGTAAATAATTCAAGCACGTATTCCTTAAGCTTATTTGTTGCATGTGTGGAAAGTTCGGTTTTTTTTACTGCAAGATCGGGTATAAAAGAATGCTTTGCCTTCTGAGGGGTAATGAGGTGCGCTTGGGCGGGAATTTTGCCCGTGCGATACCGATATAAGTGAATTGCTGCTGCGAAGAAAATCGAGAGAAGTACAATAAGCACGATTTCGAGGATGAATCGAACTATGTCCTTTTTGGTCGGTTCAAAGCGAAATCCGATGGCACTCATGCCGCCGGCAAGTGGTTTAATAAAAATATAGAATTTTTTCTGGTTGTAGAATCGAATTAGCGGTTTTTCAGCAGCTTGAAGTTTCCCTTCTTGGATGTCGTGAGTGATGGAATAGAAAAGCTCACTTTCCCTATCGGAACTATATGAAAAAATCTTCCCTGCACGTGAATCAAAAATTGCTAAGTATTCGATTGGAAAGCGCTTTTGGAATGTTTCGGTAAAAAGCTTTTGAAAATTTTTTTTATTTAGTTCGTTGTTGGGTTCAAATTTTTCGATATAGCGAATGATGTCTCGAGCTTTAACATTGAGGTGCTCGATGTATTCTTTTTCGTAAAACGAAGGTCGAATGAATAGATAGCCCGTCGTTGCGATGGCGATACAAATGGCTGCGATGATGAATGCATATGTTTTCGATTTCATGTGAAATCTATCCTGTGCAATTTTTTCTGTATCGTATTAAAGATCGTCAAGAAAAAATTACAATCTTCCGATTTTTTTGACATTTGCAATTCCCATAACATGATTTTTAGGGGTAAGTTGTACCATCCATCGCTTATTTGCGTTTAAAATTTCCCCTACGTTAATTTATGTCACAAAAAATGTTAATGGTTTTTTAAAAATTACCGAATGTTAATATAAGGAGATGAGGGGTACTATGTTTGAACAAAGCAGCACGATGCGCCTCAATTATCTTCTCGAACGAGGGCTCGATGTAGAGATGCTCAGAAGAAGAGTAATTGCAAACAATATTGCAAACGTCGATGTTCCGCACTTTAAGCGAAGCGAGGTGAATTTTGAAAGCGAACTGCGGAGGGTTATTGAGTATAACAATTCGCTCGATTCGCGATATCCGGGACGCATTACCGACCCCCGACATATTCCCTTTTATGTTGAACGCGATATTCGATCGGTAAATCCACGAGTTCATCTTGATTACAATACAACAATGCGAAACGATGGCAACAATGTAGATATCGAAAAAGAAATAGTCGATGCATCAAAGAATCAGATGCGATATAATGCGTTTGTGGCATCATTGAGCCATAATTTTCGCATGCTCAAGATAGCGCTTAGACAGGTATAGGAGTTTATAAATGGGAATGTTTGATGGAATGAATATCGCAGCAACGGGCCTTACGGCACAGCGGCTTCGCATGGATGTTATCAGAAATCATATTGAAAATGCGACGACAACGCGGACACCAGAAGGTGGTGCGTATAGACGAAGGAGAGTTATCTTTGCGCCAGTGAACGTGAGACCGAATTACCGTTCACCGCTTGTTCCCGAGCGCATTGAATCGGGACTGGGGAGAGGTGTACGGGTGTTAAAGATTGAAGAGGATCGTTCTCCATTTCGGTTAGTGTACGATCCATCTCATCCTGATGCGATCCAAACAGGTCCAAAACAGGGGTATGTGGAAATGCCAAATGTCAATGTCGTGACGGAGATGACCGATCTAATTTCTGCAACGCGTGCCTATGAGGCAAATATAACTATGATACAAAGCGAAAGAACAATGTTCAATAGAGCATTAGAGTTGGGGCGTATAACCGGCTAATACGTGTCATTTTTTAAAGGAGGAATACTATGTATAAAGAATTAATTGGAAAAATGGAATTGCATGTCTCGCACGATTTGTCGATGCGTACGAACATGGAGAGGGAATATACGATAAAGGATTATATGGCTGGTGTACAGAGATCACATCATAGCGTGGATTATCGACAATAATTTTTAAGATGGGAGAAAATTGTATGGATATCCGAATTGCGCAAGGGCATGTGGTGAGAATGAGAGCAACCCATCCTCTGCATTATCGAGAAGAAGTATCGCCTCAACCAACAGACGATGTCGCAGGTACCTTTTCTGAAGCGCTTTCTCGTGCTATTGGAACAGTGAATAATCTACAAATCGAAGCAGAAGATCTTTCCAGAAGAATGATAACCGAACCAGAATCGGTTAATATCCATACCGTGATGATTGCTGCCCAAAAAGCAGAAGTGGCATTGAGTTTTACAAGGGCAGTGCGAGACGAAGTTATTCGAACTGTTCGGGAACTTATGAATCTGAGATAAGAGTAAAAAATATTGAAATCATATGAAAGGATTAATATTTAATGGATATATCGCAGAGAGAGAGATGAAAAAATTTTTTATCAATTTTTATAAAAAGGATAATTTTTTTCTTTACATTTTTTTTTGTTTCTGTAAACTTGGTTATGTCACTTTAAAAATCTTTAATTGCGAACAATGGAGAATGTTCTCTTTTTCGACACCTGCAGGGGGTGGAGAGGATGGATTTTTTAAAAAATTTAATTACTCAAATTAGAGATCTTTTTAATAAGCTGGATACTACCAAAAAGATTATCATCGGAGTTGTGGTCGGAGTGGTCGTAGTATCGTTTATTATATTGATTTCAATTTCAAGCGAACAGCAGAACGTAATTTTGTTTTCAGAACTCGATCCTGCTGATTTTGGGAATGTGACGAAAAAACTCGATGAGATGGGTTTTCGTTATACCACTGCAGGGACTTCTGCGATTTATGTAAATCCGAAGCAAAAGGATCTTATAATCACCAAACTTGCACAGGAAAATATGATTCCGAAAGGTATTCCAGGATGGAAGCTTTTCGACATTTCAAAATGGACTGAAACCGATCGCGAACTTGATATAAAATACATGAGAGCGCTTCGCGATGAAATAAAGCGACATATCGAATCGCTTACAAATATAGAAAAAGCAAGCGTCGAAATTGCAATTACAAAAGATGAACTATATGCGGAGAAAGATGAAGGATACACAGCAGCGGTTACGGTGTACTTAGCACCCGGATATGAAAAGCTCTCGAAAAAGGAGGTAAAGGGAATACAGTATTTGGTTTCACGCGCAGTCGGCAATAAGTTAAAACCTGAAAATGTGACCGTAACCGATGAATTTGGCAAAATAATTTCGGATTTTGAAGACGATTTCGATGCCGCAAAAGCAGAATACACGCTCATTCAATATCGGCAAAAGGTCGAGGAACGAGTACGTGCAAGCATTATGAACGATATTCGAAAAGGTCTCGAAAAAGTATTCTCGCCCGATCGAATTCAGATTATTCGCCTTAATGTTGCGTTCAATTGGGATAAGGTGCAAGAAGAAAGGGAAGAGTACTCTCCCATAGAAATGGAAAAGGATAATCCGACAACTCCGTATTCAGAGCGCAAAGTGAAGGATTCCTTAACGATATCCGAAAAAACGGTGAAAGAAGAATTTCAAGGACATGGTTGGAATCCAGAGGGCCCAGCGGGGACTGAAGGCAACAAACCGCCCGGATATAAAGCAAGCGATGATCAATATGCAAAGTACAAGAAAACAGAAAAGATTCGAAACCAAGCGGTGAATAAAAGCGTGAAAAAGATTCAGCGCGAACCGTATAATATAACTGGAATATCCGTAGCAATCGCAATCGATGGGCGGCAGGATTTGCCCCGTAATCCAGATGGTTCATATGATCTCGATCCAATGAAAAAGCCAGTTCAAATTCCACTCACAAAGGAGGAATTAAAACAGGCAGAAAACATAGTGAAAAAAGCGATAAATTTTAATGAAGCCCGTGGCGATCAGGTTGCAGTGGAAAATATTATGTTCGATCGCGAAAGCCAGTGGCGGGCTTTACGAGAGGAATTTGCGCGAAAGGAGCAATTAAAGCGCATTCTTCTTGCTGCATTAATAGGAGTTTTTGCCCTTTTTGTTGGTGTGATACTTTATCGTGCGATCAGCAAAGAGCTGGCGAGACGGCGGCGATTGCGCGAGGAAGAATTAGCGCGAGAGCAACAGCGAATGCGCGAAGCAGCCTTACGTGCTGCTGAAGAAGAAGGAGTTGAAGTTGAACTCTCACTTGAAGAGAAGGCTCGACTTGAGTTACAAGAAAACGCAATTAATTTGGCACGGGAACGCCCGGAAGATGTTGCGGCATTGCTTCGCACCTGGTTAGCGGAGGAATAATTCATTATGGGGAATTAACTGTTATAATTGGATTGACGATTCGCGAAAAAATGATATTATTTATTAATAGAGTCCATTCTGTATCGTTAATATATTCAAGTTAAAGGTGTTGTATGCTGCAATCAAAAAAGTCACAACTTACTGGGAAACAGAAAGCAGCAATATTTCTTGTCACGCTTGGTGCAGACGTATCGTCGGAAATTTTTAAGCACCTTCGTGAGGACGAGATCGAACAACTCACCTTCGAAATAGCACGGTTAGATAAAATAGAACCCGAAGATAAGGATAGGGTATTGCAGGAATTTCAAGAACTCATGATGGCGCAGGGATTCATTACAATGGGGGGAATCGATTATGCGCGTGAGGTTTTAGAACGAGCATTGGGCACCCAAAAGGCAATCGATATTGTGAATAGACTTACGTCAAGTTTACAGGTACGGCCATTTGATTTTATCCGCAGAACTGATCCAGCTCATTTGCTTAATTTTATTCAGGGTGAACATCCGCAAACAATTGCGCTGATTTTGGCGTATTTGGATGCAAATAAGGCAGCACAGATACTTTCCGGTTTGAGTCACCAGATTCAAGCAGATGTTGCAAAGCGAATTGCGACCATGGATAGAACCTCTCCGGAAGTTCTCCGAGAGGTTGAGCGAGTGCTTGAAAGAAAACTTTCAACTCTTGCGAGTGAGGATTCTACTTCTGCAGGAGGAATTGATTCAATCGTTGAAGTGCTTAATAATGTCGATCGCGGAACTGAAAAAATTATTATCGAAGCGCTTGAGGAAGAAGATCCAGAATTGGCAGAGGAAATCAAAAAGAGGATGTTTGTCTTTGAAGATATTGTACTTTTGGATGATAGATCCATTCAAAAAGTGCTTCGCGAAGTTGACAGCCAAGATTTAGCAAAAGCGCTGAAAGGAGTTGATGCAGAAGTGCAAGAAAAGATTTTCCGAAATATGTCGAAACGTGCTTCATCGCTTCTTCGCGAAGATATGGACTTTATGGGGCCAATTCGGTTGCGCGATGTCGAAGAGGCCCAGCAAAAAATCGTAAATATCATTCGAAAACTTGAAGAAAACGGCGATATCATTGTCGCCCGTGCTGGAGAGGAGGAACTCGTTGTCTAAGCTTGTATTTAAACCAACTGAAATTCACGTTGCAGGTGCTCCGAAGCAACTCGAGTTGCCGGAGAAATATCAAAAAAACGTCATGACCGATGAAGAATATCGAGAGTTTGAGGTAGATGAAAATGGGAATCCGATCGACGTCTACCAGGGGCCATCCATTGAAGAAATGGAAGCAGAGCTTGAACGGTATCGTCGAGAAACCGAAGAAGAAGTTCGTAAAATGATTGCCGATGCTCAAGCGCGCGCAAAACAAATTGAAGAAGAAGGGAAACGTGCAGCGTTTGAACATTATCAGGCAGTTCAGGAAAAGATAAAGGCGGAGATGGAGAAACTCAAAATTGAATCTGAGAGGGAAATAGAACGAGCGAAATTCGAAGCTGAAAAAATGATAAAGGAAGCAGAATTAAAAGTTTCGGAAATCGAACACGAAGCATATAAAAAGGGATACGATGCGGGAAGAGAAGAGGGATACAAGGAAGGTCAAGCTGAGGTCCTTCGATTGATCGATCGATTGGGTACGATTGTTTCCAATGCAGTGGATATTCGGGATAATATCATACGATCGTCGGAAAAGCTTATGACAGATATGATTCTCATGATTGCCCGAAAAGTAATTAAAGACGAAATCGTTGAACGCCGTGAAGTGGTAATCAATAATATAAAAGAAGCGCTTAAACGCGTTAAAGATCGAGATCGCATTGATATTCGAGTGAATTTTGCAGATCTCGATATGACAACAGCCCACAAGGAAGAATTAATGAAAATGATGGCATCCCTCAAAAAAGTAAACATATACGAAGATTCTCGTGTGGACCGGGGCGGCTGCATCATCGAAACCGACGTTGGTGCGATCGATGCGCGCATTTCCACTCAACTCGATGCGATAGAGGAAGCGATTCGAAATGCAAGCACACTGTGAGGGCAAAAATGGTTAAGATTTTGCCACACGAGAAAGTTGATGTTCTCTCAAAATACAAAGATATTATAGAAGAAATCGATGTAGTGCGAAAAACAGGGAAAGTCGAACGCATTGCCGGCCTTACGATCGAATCGGTTGGACCAGAAGTTAAATTTGGCGAGTTGTGTAAAATCCGCAAAGCGGATGGCGAATATCTTTTTGCAGAAGTTGTGGGAATAAACAAAAATCGTCTCATCCTTATGCCAATCGGTGATATACGGGGAGTGACAATTGGCGCGCAGGTAATTGATGCAGGAAGTGGCATGTTAGTTCCCGTGGGTGAAGAGTTACTTGGGAGAGTTCTTTCCGGGACAGGAATTCCAATCGATGGGAAGGGACCTATTTATACCAAAAAGCAATATCCTGTAGATCGAAAACCAATAAATCCCCTTGAACGCGTTCCAATTACGCAACCGCTCTCAGTGGGTATACGAGCTATTGATGGCCTTCTCACTGTGGGGCGAGGGCAGCGGATGGGGATTTTTTCAGGTTCAGGCATAGGGAAATCCACGCTAATTGCGATGATGGCACGTTTTACTGATGCGGATGTTAACGTAATTGCTCTCATTGGAGAGCGTGGAAGGGAAGTTCGTGATTTTATCGACAAAGAACTCGGTGAAGAAGGTTTGAAACGGTCGGTAGTTGTCGCTGCGACTTCAGATCAACCACCTATGGTTCGAATTCGTGGCGCATTTGTCGCTCATGCGATTGCTGAATTCTTTCGAGATCAAGGCATGAACGTCAATCTGCTAATGGATTCCGTAACAAGATTTGCATTAGCCCAACGTGAGGTCGGATTAGCAGCAGGCGAACCATCTGCCACGCGTGGGTATCCGCCTTCGGTTTTTTCGCTTTTACCAAAACTATTGGAACGCTCAGGAACAACGCACACAGGGGGGAGTATTACGGGTTTTTATTCTATATTAGTCGAAGCAGATGATATGAACGAACCAATCGCAGATGCCGTGCGCGGTATTTTGGATGGGCATATTGTGTTAGATAGAGAACTTGCGCACAGAAATCACTATCCAGCAATCGATGTGTTAGGTTCAATTTCGCGTTGCATGAAGGATGTTGTTGACCAGGAACATCTCGAAGCCGCGAATCGATTTCGAGAAATTTTGGCAGCTTACAAATCCGCAGAAGACCTCATCTTGCTCGGTGCATACAAACGTGGTTCAGATGTATTGGTCGACCGCGCTATTGATATGCGCGAACAGATGAATGCGTTTTTAAAACAGGGGATCTATGAAAAAGATACCTATGAATCTATTGTTAGCAAATTAAAAGGTCTTTTCGTAAAAGAGGCTAAGCCTGTTGCAATGGTGTCCCCGGTAACGCGTGCTCCGTATTTTGCACCAGTACGGCGATAGCTCGTGAATAGGTAGAAGTAAATAATGAAAAAATTTGTGTTTAAATTGCAAACATTATTGGATATTCGCGAAGCAAAAGAGCGAGAAGTAAAAAATGAGCTTGCAGCGCTTCTTGCAATTCAGAACCGCGAACGTGCAAAGCAAGATGAATATAGGAAAAAAATAGAAGATGAACAACTGCGATTTGCGAACTCAATGCGGGAAGGGAAATTTTCGTATTACGAAGCAATTGCGTTTGAGCGATTTGTTGAATTTGGGCACAAAGTTATTGAGGCAGCGCAGATGCGCATCGATTCTATGGAAGAAGAGATAAACAAAGTACGAGTACGACTTGTGGAAGCATCGAGAGAACGTAAGGTAGTCGAGAAATTAAAGGAACGAAAACGCAATAAGTATTTATATGACCTAAATCGGGAAATTAATAAGGAACATGATGATGCAAATCAAAAGATGCATGTGAGGAAACTTCGCGAAAATTTGAAATGAGGTAAAATATGCTTGAGAGCATGTATGAGATAATGATGCGCATTCGAGAAATTCAGCAAAGGTTTTACCCAAGACGGCATGTTGCGATTTCGAACGATAACCGTGAAAGAAGATTTACAGAGCATCTTTCAGATGCAATACAAGAACGCTCGACTGAAACTAATCGCCACTCAAATATGATTCGACCTTTACAGTTATCCGATAATGACATTGTGCGGCGTGCAGCAATTTCCGATATTGTTCGCAATTATGCACAGCAGTACAACATTCCCGTTGGATTAATTAATGCAATTATCGAAGTAGAATCATCGTTTAACCCACGCGCGATTTCTTCTCGTGGAGCGCTTGGGTTAATGCAACTTATGCCCGATGTCGCTTCTGCACTCGGGGTAGAAAATCCTTTTGAACCTGAAGAAAACATTCGTGCAGGGGTTACACTTTTGAGGCGTCTTTTAGATAAGTATGGTGGCGATTATACCAGAGCACTCGCGGCCTACAACGCTGGAGAGGCTGCAGTGGATCGTAGCAGGGGCATACCTGATTTTCCTGAAACGCAAAACTTTGTACGGAGAGTTTTACAGACATTTTCACGCTATAACGAATAAAAGGTTTTACGGTATGGCAATGCGGGTATCGGACAGATCAAAAATTATTTATTTAATAATTCTTCTTTTATTTATCGTTGCGGTATTTATTTCATGGCTTGATTATATGGGGATTGTAAATATATTTCAAAGCGCCCGGGAGAGATTTGGAAAAGAACCAGAGCTTTCGTTAACCGCACCGGGTGATGAACCATCGCTGGTTGAACGGGAAGAATTTGAAAAAGCAAAGGAAAAACTTCGCGAACGTATGGAAGAGCTTGATAAACGCGAAGCAAAAATTGCAGAAACAGAGAAAGCGCTTGAAGCAGAGCGAGAAAAATTAATCGAAATGAGAAAGGGTCTAGAGATTGAAAGGAAGAAGTTTGAACAGGAACAAAAGAAATATTCTGGGTATATGCGAAATGTGAAAGTGCTCGCAAAACAGGTAGAAAGCATCGAACCTCAAAAAGCAGTGGAGTTAATGATTCGCTGGGAAGATACGCTCATCATCGATGTACTGCGACAAATAGATGCCAATGCTGAAGAGGCGGGAAAAACAAGCATTTCATCGTACTTAATTTCCCTCATGCCGAGAAATAAAGCAGCGCGCATAATGTACTTAATGACCCAGTTGTAAAATTTTTAGAAAAATATAAAGTCGCTGCGAATCCAAATTTCATGTTTATAATTGTATTTGATAAAATGAATGGTTTTATAACTAAACTGTGTAATATTCTATTTATTTATTGAAAAAAAATTACAAGAAAATTACAATAGCATAATGATTAATAATTTAAACTCATCACATTTTATTTGATGTATACATTATTCGTCATTTAAAATTATTCGGTTTTTTTATAATAAAATTTATATGAGCGGAGGAAGTGATGTGCGATACAATAGTAGCGACACCAGCCAGCACTTTGCATAATGAAATGATATTAGCAAAAAATTCTGATAGAGAACCAAATGAGGCCCAAAATATTACATTTGTACCGGCAAAACGTCATCATCGTGGAAGCATTGTAAGATGTACGT
>JAOAAF010000079.1 GCA_026419015.1 Spirochaetota bacterium | reverse complement strand
GCCGCATACAGAGTGGCCTGCTTGTTATTTTTGTAGCCAAGGTAATGAAGGTCAGCAATACGCCCCAGGCCAATAAATCCAACATTAATCGTTTTCATGGCGCCCTCCATATTGTTGCACATTATAAAATATTATTGCATATATGTCAACAACATTCGTTATATATAAAGAATAAATTTGTTGGTTATGATTTTTGCGAAACAAAAAATAAGTGGATGGCAATATGGTTTGATTATTGTGATATTTTGATATATGTTGTCCGATCAAAACAGTGAAAGTTTTAAGTTTTATTTTAGCTATTTTGCAATTTTACTTAATAATGAGCCGTTTCATATAATTTTTGACTTGTAAACGACGTTGATTCAATGCTTTTTCATATCTTTTTGACGAAAAAATTGTTATAGAAAGTTTTTTATAAATATTTTGCGATTTCGATTATCGATTTTCAAGTATAAAGGTTATTTGTCAATATATAAGGCGTTGAAATTATTTATGTTTCAGGCTTTTTTTGGTATTTTAATTTTCTTAACAAAAAAGTTTACGGTTAGTTAAAGTATTTTATGGGAGGCGTTGCCTGTTGTGCAATGTGCTTCGCATTGCTGGTATAATATTTTTTTCCGGGCTTAAGCTTCCGTGCAATGATGGTAATTTTTTAAACATCGTGGTATGCGGAAAGCGATTGGTGTTTTGCAAAATTCGAAAATAAAAACGGCCGCTTTTCAAAGCGGCCGCAAAAATAATGTATTTATTTATTCACTACAATCTTCAACAGCACCTGCAATGTCGGACTCGCTCGCAAGTACTAACTCGCTATATGAACCGTCAGGGTCTGATAATTTTAAATTATTGCCTGAAATGGAATAGGTTGTAGTGGTTTGATCCCCCCAAATAATTGTATTTCCTGAAACGGTATATGTATCATCGTCTTTCTCACAATAAAAAACACCATTGCCGCCATAAGGATTATCTGAAATTTTCCAGAAATATCTAAATAAACTGGAAGAAAACTTAAAATAAAAATTTAACTTTCCACCTCCCTGAAGTTCCATTGGTAAAGTTTCCGTTACCCATTGTCCTGTTTCGTCATCGCGTTCATAAAATTTTGTAACGCGCCATACGTTTTGCAGTGCTGCATCCTCTTCGTCTTCAGCGCACCCTATGGGCAGCAAAATAAATACAACGCTGCATATCACAAACATCAACAATAGTTTTTTTATCATATCTCCTCCAGATAAAAATTTAGTTTGTTTCCCCAATTGGGGAAATTTGGGTTTAATATTTTTAATTAAAAATTTGTCAATATTTTTTTCGAATTTTGATCATTAAAGGGCAAAATTAAATGATAATGAAACGCAATTTCTCATATCCACTTTTTGCTTGACATAAAATCGAAAGATAACACAAATGGCTACTCATCTTTGGGGCCCATAGCTCAGCAGGTTAGAGCGGCTGACTCATAATCAGTAGGTCCAAGGTTCGAATCCTTGTGGGCCCACAGTGGTCGTTTATCCGATTGTATATTTTTAATGAGGAAAACAATATGTACGCAATAGTTGAAATATCGGGAAAACAGTATAAAATTGAGAAAGATCAGACGGTGTATGTCGATAAGTTCACCGAGCAGGAAGGGCAGGAAATAACCATCGATAAGGTCCTTATGGTGGTTGATGGAGAAAAATCCATGGTGGGAAGCCCATATCTTTCGAATGTGAAAATTTCTGCAAAAGTTCTTGGCGTTGCAACGGGGAAAAAGGTGCGGGGAATTAAATTTAAAAAACGTAAAAATTACACGCGCACTCTCGGCCATAAACCGGTTTTTACCGCACTCAAAATTAGTGAATTTAGCGTTATGTAGGTACTTTCCTTTTGATTGCGGTGCGGTTTAAAAATATTGTGCAATCCGATAATGGACTTGCATACTTTAACGGTGAAAATATTTCGTTTACTGTAGAAGGTCATTCGACAAAGGGGAAAGGAAAGGATATTTACTGCGCGGGAATTTCGGCAATCGTTCAAGCGTGCATTGCAGCGCTGACAAAAATTGGGGCAATATTTGAGAAATTTGAACAGCGCGATGGTTTTTTGTTGTTATCTTTAAAAATTGCGAAAGATTCACCAATACGAAAAGAAGTAAGAACAATTATTGGCGTTTTGATGACCGGGGTTCAGCTTATGAAGGCGCTCCCCGGTTCGCAGGTCGAAATTTTTTTTGATGAGGTGTAAGGATGGCGCACAAAAAAGGCGGCGGTTCAACGAGAAACGGGCGCGATTCAAATGCCAAGCGCCTTGGCGTGAAGCGATTTTCCGGTCAATTTGTTAAAGGCGGTACGATCATCGTGCGGCAGCGCGGGACGAAAATTCATCCCGGCCTCAATGTTGGCAGAGGGCGCGATGATACGCTTTTTGCATATATCGATGGTGTGGTAAAATTTGAAAGATTAGGCAAAGAGCGCACGAAGGTTTCTGTGTATCCTGTTTCGTGAGCGCGCAGTCACCTTTTCTATCGAACGCACCCGCATATTTTTTGTGCGGCAATTTCATTGAAAGCGCCCGCAAGTGTGTTGCGCATTTCGCTGATTCGTATTAAATGAAATTTTATATAAATTATAAAATTTTAAATTTTTTCTTAATTACGCTAACGGTATTCGTACATTGCTGGTGGTACCAAACGGCAACCGTGCCACATAAACGTTCTTTGGTTTTCTATCCATCGCACCGTACACAAAATATTTAAGCGGTATTACATATTTTTAAGATTTTCTAAAAAATATACGATCTTCAAGTAATCCTCACGGTACGATTCGACATGCCAAAATTCACCGACAGCATCACAATAAAAGTTCGCGGCGGGAAAGGTGGGGCGGGGTGCGTTTCCTTTTTTCGAGAAAAATTTATTCCCAAAGGTGGCCCGGACGGAGGCGATGGTGGCAAGGGCGGCGATGTGTATGTTGAGGCAAACAGCAATTATTCAAACTTATCGCATTTTTTCAGCGATCGGATATATCGGGCAAAAGATGGAAAACCGGGAAGCGGGCAAAATCGCCATGGTGCTGATGGCGAAGATTTAATTTTACGTGTTCCATTGGGAACCAGCGTTTACGAGGAAGACGGAACACTTATTGCCGATCTTGTCGAAAATGGTCAGCGCGCAATGGTATGTCGCGGTGGAATTGGGGGAAGGGGAAATGCGTTTTTTAAATCTTCAACAAATCAGTCTCCGCGGTATGCACAACCAGGAATGCCTGGTGAAGAAAAAAATATTGTATTAAATTTAAAGCTCATTGCAGATATCGGATTAGTTGGTTTGCCCAATGTTGGTAAATCCACATTGCTTGCGGCAATCACCAATGCGCGACCAAAAATTGCAAATTACCCTTTTACCACTGTGGTGCCAAACCTTGGCGTGCTCGAATTGAAAAATGGCACGGCGTGTACAATTGCCGATATTCCCGGGATTGTTGAGGGTGCACATCGAGGATTTGGGCTTGGCCTTTCGTTTTTGCAACACATCGAACGCGTGCGCGCAATCCTTTTTCTTATCGAAATAATCGAAAGCGATCCAGTGTACAACTTAAAACTTTTGCGTTCGGAGCTTGCAGCATATAATCCATTACTTTTAAAGAAACCGTATTATATTGTCTTGACGAAATTGGATGCAATTCACCAAAGTGAAGCGCGCAAGCGTTTTGACGCATTAAAAAATGAGCGATTAATTGCGGTCTCCGCAAAAAGCGGAGAAAACATTGACGCGCTTGTTACAATAATTGAACAGTTACTGGAGGAGAGCAGTGCCACGGCGTGAATTGTTGCGAAATGTTCGGCGGATCGTTGTGAAAATTGGAACTTCGCTTATAACCGAAAAGGGGTTAATTTCGCGAAAAAAAATTATGCGCCTTGTAAGCGATATTGCCGATTTGCGCAAAAGGGGATATGAGATTGTGGTCGTTTCATCGGGGGCAATCAGCGCGGGGTGTGGAGTTTTACAAAAAGATAGGCGTTTTATGTCGATTCCAGAAAAACAGGCAGCTGCGGCAATTGGGCAAATCCTTTTGATGAACGAATATCGAGCATGCTTCAAAAAAAAGGGATACGAGATTGGGCAAATACTTCTTACAGAAGACGATGTAAAGAACCGGAGACGCTTTTTAAATTCCCGCCACACGATGAACACTCTCATCGAAATGGGTGTTATCCCGGTAGTAAATGAGAATGACTCAGTGGCGGTAAAGGAAATTAAGTTTGGCGATAACGACACTCTTTCGGCGCATGTCGCGAATATTGTTCAGGCGGATCTTCTCATTCTTCTTTCCGATGTTGATGGATTCTATATGGATTTGGCAGACCCTCACCCTGTGGATGAAATCCATAAAATCGATGAGGAGATTTTATCGCGCGCAGGAGATTCCGAATCAATCCATGGCACCGGTGGTATGCTCACAAAACTTCGCGCAGCGGACATCATAATAAAATCGGGCGAAAAAATGATTATTGCAAATGGCAATGTTGCAGGTGTGCTTGGTCGCATCATGAATGGCGAAAAGATTGGCACCATCTTTGTTGGCAAAGAAAGCCCTTTAAAAGGTAAAAAGCGATGGATCGCTTTCAGCGCTAACGCCCGCGGCTCGTTGATCATCGACGAGGGTGCGGTTCGCGCGCTTGTTGAAAGAAAAAAATCTCTCCTTGCCACCGGAATTATTTCTTCTGACGGCAAATATGATCTTGGGGATGCAGTGGAGATTAAAGCTCCTGATGGAACAGCGATTGGGAAAGGAATTGTGAATTATTCCTCAGAAGAAATTGAAAAAATAAAAGGGAAAAAGACGAACGAAATTCGCTTGCTCCTCGGCCAATCCTTTTTTGAGGAAGTAATTAATCGGGATAATCTTATTTTATATTAATTTTTTGCAAATTGCTTTATTTTTCCTTTTTCTCTTTCCAGATTGTCGTTTCAAATTCCTTTCGTAGCTTTTCTGCATAAAGTGTCGCATCGGTCGCGCTTTTATAA
This sequence comes from Spirochaetota bacterium, assembly GCA_026419015.1. Classification (GTDB taxonomy): domain Bacteria; phylum Spirochaetota; class UBA4802; order UBA4802; family JAGODF01; genus DYLV01. The sequence continues at coordinate 9,332 of JAOAAF010000079.1, read as the reverse complement.
GCGCCTACCTTTTTTGTGAGAAGCCTATTTTTGTATAAGAAAAGATAACTGGGGAGAGTAGGTTCTCCAAGATATTTTTGGACGAGTTCTTTTTGTGCATTAGTGCTTAGAGTTGAAACGTTGAGCTTATAAAATTTCACTTTTGGTGCAAGGGTGCTGCTCAGCGCTTTTGCGTTACTGTCGCCAATCTCGATGTGTTCTTTACCGAGCGTTGGGTTATACAGATAAATGCCGGTTAACTGATTGCTGGTATCTATGAGCTTGTAATTTGCTTCCGTTAAACTGGGAAAGTCAATAGACGATTCAATTGTGGCTCGTTGTGCCGATGCGCAAAATGCAATCGTAAACGGAACAATTGCAACAAAAATGCGATGAACGTAATGTTTCATTTTTTCCTCCACTTTATAGTTTGTGGCATATTACATATACGTGCTTGAAAAAAGCAAATACTTTTCATCTGTGAAATTGCAAAATCATTATTGTACAGTCATCGTTGATTTTTGTGGAAGGGGAATTTAAAAGATTCTGAAGGTATAAAACGACCTGTTGCAAGGAATTGTGGTTTGTATTCATATAATTTCTCAGCAAATTTTTTAATCGCATACGATGTGAGTTATTTTTGTCCATAGATATGTCTGAGACTCCATCGGTGTAAATGAGCATCCCATCCCACCCAATTGTTGAAACTTCGTACGTTGCAAAATGGGAATTTTTTATTGGCCCAAGGAATTGGTCGTGCTCTTTTAATTCAGCGATTTCTCTGTTAATTACTATATATGGCAATGGATGGCCCGCATTGGCATAGTGCAATGTGTTTTTTTTGGGATCGTACAATCCGCAAAACATGGTGACAAATGTTTCCGTGGGAAGGTTTTCCGAAATTTCTCTGTTAAGCAAGGTTAGAATTTCTCCTGGTTGTTCAGAATCGCGGATTGCCCTCCTAAACATCATTTTGAGCATAGCGATGTACATCGCTGCAGAGATGCTGTGACCGGAGATGTCGGCCACGCAAAAAATAATTCGCTCGTCGCGGAATTTAATGTAATCGTAAAAATCGCCGCCAATATCTGAAAGGGGTCGAAAAAGCACATCGATTTTCATCGAATGGGCGTGCATCGATGGTTCGGGATAAATATATTTTTGAAATTTTTTCGCGGTTTCCAGTTCGAGTTGAATGAAATCGTGGAAATGGATGAGTTCACCAATTTTGATACCATTCTCGATTCGTTTGAGCATGATTTCCACTTCTTCTGGTTTGGTAATAAAATCGTACACGCCGAGTTTGTAGCATTCGAGCATGCGCGCTTTATCGTAAGACGCAGTGAGCATAAGGACTGGAGCTAATGTAATTTTGTGCTTTCGAATATAATGCAAAAATTCGATGCCATCCATTTTGGGCATTTGCATATCGAGCATTATGAGATCAACGCGCACGCGGTTTAGTATGTTAATGGCGGCATAGCCATCTTCTGCTTCCATTGCTTCGTAGCCGTTTTCTTCAAGAAGGCTTCTCATGAATGTGCGGACCTGTTCTTCATCGTCGACGATGAGAATTATTTTTTTCATTGAGTTGCGTTCCTTTGCCGTTCAATATCATTTAATGGAAATGTACTGCATCGAAATGTGCATTTCAATAAATTTTTTAGAATATTTCGCGTATAAAAATCTCAAAAATAAAACCGCTTGACGCGAAATGCCGCTCGGGTGGATAATTCCTTTCCGTAGTTTTTATATTGATGAAGCAATGATTCTATTATGTAAAAGAAATTCGGACATTATCGATTTGCCCATTACGCATTCAAAGAGAGGAGAACCATGTTCAATAAAATATTAGCGATCTTGTTTGGTACGAAGCATGAGAGGGATATAAAAAAGCTTAAGCCCATTGTTGAGCGAATTAATGCTCTCGAAAGTGACATGAAGAAAATTCCTTTCGAGCGGTTTCCCGAAAAAACAGCGGAATATCGCATGCGAATTGAGAGAGGCGAATCGCTCGACAGCATCCTTCCTGAAGCTTTTGCATGTGTGCGTGAGGTAGCGAATCGCACGCTTGGCATGCGCCATTTCGATGTGCAGCTTATGGGGGGTATTGTGCTTCATCAGGGGAAGATCGCTGAGATGAAAACGGGTGAAGGGAAAACGTTGGTTGCAACGCTTCCAGTTTATCTCAATGCGCTTACGGGTGAAGGCGTGCACGTAGTAACTGTAAACGATTATCTCGCGCGGCGCGATGCGGAATGGATGGGAAAGATTTATAAATCGCTTGGATTAACGGTGGGGGTAATTCAACATCACATGAATCACATCGAACGCCAAAGAGCATATCGATGCGATGTGACGTATGGGACAAACAATGAACTTGGATTTGACTATCTTCGCGATAACATGGTGGAACACCGAAGCCTTCGAGTGCATCGGGGGCTAAACTATGCGATTGTGGATGAGGTCGACTCCATTCTCATCGACGAAGCTCGTACGCCGCTTATAATTTCAGGTTCGACCGATGAATCGACAAAGAAATATTATTTGATTAATAAAATCATTCCAAGCCTTAAGGAAGGCATTGATTTTGAAGTGCATGAAAAAGAACGCAATGTGCTTCTCACCGAAGAAGGGGTACGTCACGTGGAGCGGTTGTTAAAAATAGACAATTTGTACGATTCTCGTAACATCGAACTGGTACATCATGTCAATCAGGCGTTGAAAGCTCATATGCTATTCAAACGCGATGTGGATTATATCGTGAAGGATGGGGAAGTAATAATTGTCGATGAATTTACCGGACGCCTAATGCCGGGGAGGCGCTATTCTGATGGATTGCATCAGGCTATCGAAGCGAAAGAAAACGTCACAATTGCCCGCGAAAGCCAAACCCTTGCGACAATTACATTGCAAAATTTCTTTCGCATGTATAAGAAACTTGCTGGCATGACAGGTACTGCCGATACCGAAGCCGTTGAGTTTAAAAAGATTTATGGGCTCGATGTGGTGGTTATTCCCACGCATAAGCCGATGATACGAATCGATTATCCCGATAGAGTTTATCGCACCGCGAAAGAAAAATACAATGCAATCGTGAATGAAATAGAGCAGCTGCGCCAAAAAGGGCAGCCAATTTTGGTAGGTACTATTTCCATTGAAAAATCGGAAAAGCTTTCACAGATGTTAAAAGCGCGCGGGATACCCCATAGCGTGCTCAATGCGAAATACCACGAGCAGGAAGCGAAAATCATCGCAGAAGCTGGCAATCCGGGAACGGTAACAATTGCAACCAACATGGCAGGTCGTGGGACGGACATTGTATTGGGTGGCAAAAAGACCTATCATGATGAAATGGATGCGCATAAAGTGAAGCACGACGCGAAGTTATGGGATGAGTTTCGCAGCGCAATTTTAGAAGAGAATTTCGATGAAGCGGAAAAGCTGGCAGAAAAGATGGAAGGAGAAGATCAACGATGTGCAAAAAATGTTGTGCGCAGCGGACGTGAATGGTTGGATCGCCACAACAGAGTGATCGCTGCAGGAGGATTGCACATTTTAGGAACAGAACGCCACGAAGCGCGCCGTATCGATAACCAATTGCGCGGTCGTTCGGGGCGTCAGGGTGATCCGGGTTCATCGCGGTTTTATCTTTCTTTAGAAGACGATTTAATGCGCATATTTGCCGCCGATCGGATATCAAACCTCATGCAGCGGCTAGGACTCGAAGAAGGACAGGAGATTGAAAGCAAAATGGTGAGCCGCGCAATTGAAAACGCACAAAAACGCGTTGAAGCGCGCAATTTTGAAATTCGCAAACACCTTTTAGAATACGATGAAGTGATGAATTCGCAGCGCGAGCGCATCTACAAAGAACGAAATGAAATATTAGATACCGATGATATTTCAGAAAAAATTAAAGGCTATCTCGATGAAGTGATTGAAAGTACAGTGGATTATTATCTTGAGAGCGGTTCGGATGGTCCCGACATCGATGGGTTGAGGAATTGGTTGCGCACTTCTTTTTTGGTAGATTTGAAAGGGATAGATGAAAAAAAGATAACGCGCGAAGAACTTGTAGAAAAGGTTCGGGAAATGCTTTTCGCGCGATATGAAGAGAAGGAGCGGGAAATCGGTAGTGAAAATATGAGGATGCTCGAGCGCATGATTGCGCTCCAAGTGATCGATAACAAATGGCGACAGCATCTGCTCAATATGGATGAATTGCGGGATGGCATATGGGCTGTTGGCTACAGCGAACGAAATCCACTTGTGGAATACAAACTGCGAGGATTTCAATTGTTTAACGAAACGATGGAAAACTTGATGATGGAGGTTTTGGAATTTTTATTCAAAGTACAGGTCAAAGAAGAGCACGTACCACAGGAAGCGCGGGAATATAAAATTATTGGTCAGGAGTATCATGGCCAGATTTCGCAGTTTGGCACTGTGGCTTCGGAAGGCGCATCATTGCCGGGATTAGCGACACGACCTGCACCGCAGGTAAAACATCATGAACATGTTGTTACCGGTGGTGTAAAAAGAAAGAAAACTCGAAGGGACAGAAGGCGGTAGCGAATGAAATCGCTTTTAATGAAAAGCGTTTCGGGAATCCGCGGTATTGTTGGCGATGGCATTACCCCTGATCTGGTAATTAAGATTGCGTTAGCATTTGCGCGATATACAAAAAGCGGAAATGTCGTAATTGGACGGGATTGCCGTCCAACAGGAGAAGCGATCGCTGCGTGTTGCAAAGGAGCATTGGCAATGGCGGGATGCCATGTAATTGATCTGGGAATTGTTCCTACGCCAACGGTGCAGATTATGGTCGAAAAATTACACGCCAACGGTGGTTTGGTAATTTCCGCTTCACATAATCCAATCGAATGGAATGCATTCAAATTCATAGGAAGTAGTGGAAGTTTTTTGACAAAACGCGAAATGAACAGATTTTTTGTGTTAATGGAAAAGCACGCAGCGATTGTTCCGTGGAATCGCGTTGGCTCAATTACAAAAATTGGTGATGCCGCTGAACAACACATTGCGCGAATTTTGGATGTGGTGAATGTAGATCTCATCCGCTCGAAGCGATTTACCGTTGCGCTCGATTCTGTAAACGGTGCGGGTTCAGACATCACCAGGACGCTTTTGGAACGCCTCGGTTGCCGCGTGGTTCCAGTGTTTTGTACCATCGATGGGACTTTCCCAAGGCCTGCCGAACCATTACCAGAAAATCTTGGCGAACTTGTCAAAGCTGTGAAAACGCACGAATGCGATGTGGGATTTGCACAAGATCCTGATGCCGATCGCCTTGCAATTGTCGATGAAAAAGGAAGACCAATTGGAGAAGAATACACAATCGTTTTGGTAGCGCATCATCTGCTGTCGAAAGAACGGGGAACGGTGGTGGTGAATCTCTCAACCACAAAAGCGGTCGAAGAAGTTGCGCGCACCTGGGATGTTCCTTTTATTCGCACAGCAGTAGGTGAGATCAATGTGGTGGAAGCGATGAGAAAACACAATGCGCGCATAGGTGGGGAAGGCAACGGTGGGGTGATTTCACCGGAAATTCATCTTGGGCGCGACAGCCTCGCAGGAATTGCATATGTGCTTGAAATGCTTGCAATGTCAAAAGAAAGCCTCTCGCAGATTGTGTCCAAACTTCCTCAATTTTTTATGATAAAAGGGAAGGTGGACATTGGGAAAAAGTTTGATAGGAAATCGTTTGAATCGAAAATTCTAAAGGAATTTAAAAACGAACGCTTCAATATGATTGATGGAATGCGAATTGACTTCGTTTCGCATCGCGAGTTTAAAGGAGGATGGGTTCATCTTCGCCCTTCAAATACAGAACCAATTTTCCGCATCATTGCAGAGGGATTGAGTGAAAATCAGGCAAAGAAAATATTTGCATATATAAAGAATATGATATGAATCGAAAAATTGCAATTATTGGTTTTGGTTCTGCCGGTTTTGCATCCCTAATGGCAATTAAAAAAACAGATCCACATGCAGAAGTTACACTCATCGATCCAAAGCCGTATGATCTCTTTCATCCATGCGGAATACCGTATGCAGTCGAAGGAATTGTTTCCCTGCACTCGCTTATGCAAAATGTTGCAATTGAGAAAATGGGAGTGAAAAAATTTGTTGGGCGTGCGGAAGCAATAGATTGGAAAAACAAAAGAATTTATGCGCATAGTGAAAGAGGCGATGGAGTTGAAATTATTTACGATGATGCGATTATCTGTACGGGATCTATTCCTCATATCCCTCCAATTCGAAACATAAATGATTTTTTAAAAAAAGGAGTGTACACGCTTGTCTCATCGCACGATGTTGATGCAGTGAATGCGGCAATAGCTGGTGCGAATTCCGCTATCATCATCGGGGGAGGTGCAATAGGCCTTGAAGCTGCCGTTGCATTGAAAAAACGGTGTGCGCATGTCACCGTATTTGAAATGAAACCGCAACTTCTTCCTGGAGTGCTCGATTCGGATATGTCCAGACTTGTGGAAAATCATCTTGCCGCATTGGGTATCGAGTGCGCATTGAATGCGGCAGTTGAAGAAATCGTCGGAGAAACATCCTGTGAAGGAATTATCGCATCGGGCAATTTTGTTGCGACTCAGATTTGCATGATTGCAACGGGCTTTTTGCCAAATGATGAAATTGCAATAAAAAGCGGCATAACTACTGAAAAGTGGGGAATTGTTGTCGATTCAATGCTTTGCACGTCGGCACCGCATGTCTATGCCGCAGGCGATTGCATTGCTGCCTGGTCGTGTATTGATGGGAAAAAAATCCCGGTAAAACTTGCAACTTCGGCATATAAACAGGGAACAATTGCCGGGGAAAATGCGAGCGGGAAGAAGCGCCATTATAAAGGCACTGCGGGGACATTTGTCACAAAGCTGGGGGATCTTGAAGTCGCGGGAACGGGATATTCCAGCGAAGCGGCATTTCGAGCGGGATATACGCCAATTGCAGGGAAAATTACCTCGCGCGTAGTGCCCGACTATTTCCCAGCACAGGATACTGTGACAGTAAAAGTAATTTCCGATAAAAAGACGGGGAAACTTTTAGGCGCACAGGCTGTTGGCCATGGTGCCGCATGACGTGTGAATCTCATGAGCTTAGCACTGGAATGCGAAATATCACTCGATGCGCTTACAATGCTCGAACTTGCCTACTGTCCCGCGGTAAGCGAAGTCAATGATCCGCTTTTGCGTGCAATTGATTTTGCAATAAGAAGGATCGGGCGATAATGGGGAAAAAAACACCACTCTTTGATGTTCATCTTTCCCATAAGGCGCGGATGATTGATTTCGTGGGGTGGGAACTCCCAGTGATGTATTCGTCAATTATTGAGGAGCACGCTGCGGTAAGAAATGCGGCAGGGATTTTCGATGTATCGCACATGGGAAAGATAGAGGTTAAGGGAAATGGAGCTTACGCTTTTTTGGAAAAATTGCTTCCCACGCGATTGTCGAAGCTTTACCCGGGAAAATCGATGTACAGCTGCCTGTGCAATGAAGAAGGTGGGGTGATCGATGATTTGTTTGTGTACATGAAATCGCACACCGATTTTTTTCTTGTGGTCAATGCCGAACCGCGCGCGAAAGATATTGAATGGTTGCATTTGTGGAATACGTTTGGAGTTATGATTGCCGATGTTTCCGACGATATTGCCAAAATCGATTTACAGGGACCGCGTTCGCGCGATATTGCGCAGAAAGCATTTCGTGAAACTTCCATTGAAAAACTTTCGCGATTTAGTTTTATTGAAACTGAATTCGAACAATTTCCGATTCTCATTTCTCAGTCGGGATACACCGGTGAATACGGATTTGAGATTTACATTCATCGCGCCGGTGCCGCCTTGTTATGGGAAAAATTATTGCAGGAAGGAAAACCTTTTGGCCTTTTGCCATGTGGACTTGGTGCGCGCGACATTCTTCGCTTAGAAGCAGCGTATTCTTTATATGGCCATGAACTCGATGAGGCGACAACCCCAATTGAAGCGGGAATAGGATGGGTAGTGAGTTCCGATAAAGACTACATTGGGAAAAACGCGTTAGAAGCGCAAAAGCAAAATGGGGCTTTTCGAGAAACAATCTGTTTTGAATGCGCTGATAAAGGAATAGCTCGTGAAAAATGCGATGTTTTTTTTGAAGGGGAAAAAATTGGGCATGTTACCAGTGCCGCGTATTCGCCCACATTTAAAAAATGCATTGGAATGGCGCGCATCGTACGGGGAGTGGTTGAAATTGGCAGCAACATTACAATTGCAGTGCGGGAAAAGGTGCTCCGCGCCACTGTGGTCCCGCGTCCATTTCTATCATATCGCGGATAATATGCTTCATTTTTTGCATTGTGCGTTTGTATCATCATGGGAATTGATATGTTGCGATTTTTCTTGCTGCTTTTCGTTTTTTACAAGCCATATATCCAAAGAAGTATAATTACTTCTTGACAATTGCAATTGTGCGGGAATTTTTATAAAAAAACGCGGAGGAATGCATGAGCTTTATTCCAGAAAACTTAAAGTACACGAAGGAGCACGAGTGGGTATTATTCGATGAAGAAATGTTAACTTATACGTGTGGCATTACCGACCATGCGCAAGAAATGCTTACGGACATTGTGTTTGTGGAACTTCCCGAAAAAGGGTTAGAGGTAAAAAAAGGGGAACGATTAGCGGTAGTGGAATCGGTAAAAGCTGTTTCCGATGTGTATGCACCGCTAAGCGGTGAGGTAATAGAAATAAACCATCGCCTGGAAGATTCCCCCGAACTTCTCAATAGCGATCCATATGGCGATGGATGGATTTGTAAGCTATCGGTCAAAAATCCATCAGAGGCGGATGAGCTTTTAGATGCAACCGAATATGAAGCGCATATTGCATCAGGTGATTAGCAACTATGGACTATACCGCATTATCCGAAAACGATCGCGAACAAATGCTTCGAACGATTGGGGTGCACACTGTCGATGAGCTTTTTTCGGATATTCCCGAATTCATTCGCATAAAAGGTCTTTTGAATTTGCCCCATCCGCTTTCCGATGTGGAAGTAGAACGCCACATGCGGGTGCTTTCTGAAAAAAATAAACTTATGAAATCATTTGTGGGTGCAGGTGTCTATCCGCATTATATTCCGGCAGTTGTCGATGAGATTGCCCAAAGAGGGGAATTTTACACTGCATATACCCCGTATCAACCTGAGGTAAGTCAGGGGACGCTGACTGTAATTTTCGAATACCAAACGATGATTGCGCGCCTTACAGGAATGGATATTGCGAATGCGAGCATGTACGATGGTGCAACCGCAACTGCTGAGGCGATCCTGATG
>JAOAAF010000078.1:14140-14482 GCA_026419015.1 Spirochaetota bacterium | reverse complement strand
GTGTTGCGCCGCATACTGCACGCGGAAAAAGCATCGCACGTTATTTGCAGGCGCCGTTTGACCCGTGAAAAAATCCTCCTGCTTCACATCCACCTGCACCACCGGCTCGTAGCGCACCCACAAATACGGCGTCACCGCCGGCCGATTCCACATATCAATCGCGTGCGTCACAAGCCTGGGATAAATCACGTAACAGCGCGCCGCCTTCACATTCCATCCCTCAACCAAATCCGGATTGTCGCCGCTTGGCGGATCGCTTAAAACCGGACGGCCAACCACCTCCAGCCGCGCTTTAAAAAGCGATGCAATCCCGCCTGCACGACGACCCGATACTTCCCCAAT
>JAOAAF010000078.1:0-14130 GCA_026419015.1 Spirochaetota bacterium | reverse complement strand
TGCGCATTGGTAATCTGTGCAGTGCTAATCGCATCCTTCCGATTTGCAATCGCCGCCGGCTGTACCATCGCCGTCCAATAATTCGACGAATTGCCAAGCCCAGAGTTCGTCGTCGTCTCGCCTACCGTCTGCGCGCTAAATATCGAAAACGTCTCGCCGCACCCCGGCACATACTGCGCATACACCTCGACATCCACCGACGACGGATATTTCCCCCCATCGGGCACAATCGTCTCGCCTGTCTGCTTCTTTTTCACCACGACCGTAAATCGATTATCGTACGCCCGATAGTTGATCACATACGTCTTCTCGAATATCTCGCCCGCCAGCCCATCAAAAAAGACCGCCGCTTTTACCACATACTGCGTCCCATCCGCATCGCGCTCCGTATCCTGCAATAAAATTGGCCCCGTGTATTGCGGCGAATACTCAGTAGGATCTGACCCATCAAGCGTGTAGCGAATCGTCACATCGCCAGGCAGCGAAACCGACTCAATCGCAATTAACTGATCCCAGTTATAGGTATTGGGAAGTGCACAATCACCGGGATTTACCAGTGAACTCTGCGTAATCGAAAGCGCAATCTGCGAAAGATCGCGATATATCCCCTCAACGACTATAACCGGCGCGTAAGCAACCTCATTTTTCGAATTTTTCCGATACACCGCATAAATCCCATAGTAGTTTTTATTCTCCACCGGCGACGAATGAATGTACACCCCGCTTCGCCAATCATCCTCAGGCCCTTTGAGAATCTCGCCCGATTCTCTCGTCGCATCGCTTGCCGAACTATTCGAATAATATAACTCAAGCCGAAGCGCTCCTTCAGGAAGAGCCGTTTGAACCTTTATGGAATCTTTCTGCTGATTTGCATCGCGATACTGTTTTGCCACTGCCGTCGCCACAGGCCGTATTTCATACGAACGCCAGGAAAATGTATGCATTGGCGACAAGCGCCCGGATTCATTTCTTCTCACGCACACCCCGTAGTAATAGGTCTTCGCCGTATCAACCGAAAGCTCAACCGATTCCCCACTTGTCTCTGCAACCTTCTGCGCATTGGTGGGAAATCCGTATGGATCGAGTTCAATCTCAGTGACGCTTCGATACACTACTACCGTTTTCCCTTCCATATTCGATGGATTTTTCCACGAAATCTGCACTGTCCCATTTAGCCCACCATAGACAAGCGATCCTGCCTCAATGGGATCAACCAAAATCACCTGCGGCGTGGCATCGCGCATCACCCCAGCTGAACCCTTGTTGTATGCACTGTAAATATAACGAACCAAATAATAATATTTCTTCCCGTTCTCCAAATTCGCATCCACATAGCTTGTGCCGCTTGTGCCAACGGCAATGGGAGTAAGCCCCGTCACATCACCGCTTACAAATGGCTCCTCCTTCCGATATATCTCCCACCCCGATGGCGCAGGAAAAAACGGCGTCCCAAAATCTCCTTCCTCCCACACCAGCGTTACCTTCCAGTCATCGGGAATCGCCTGCACATTGCGCGGATCAACAAACCCAAGCGTCCTCCCTTGAACTATCACCCCACTGCTGTAGTTGCCATCCGCATACTTGCCTCGCACCAGATAAAAGTATACCGCCCCATCGGAAAGATTTTCATCGAGAAATCCCACTGCCGTTTCATCGAGCTCAGCGACTTTGACCGCATTCTCAACTGTCTGATATCCATCGCTCGGAGATTTTACAATAATCGTATTAGAATCGCTTCGCCATACCTCAATCCCCACCATATCCACTTTGCCCGATGCAGGAAGGTCCCATTGAAGCGCAATTCTCCCCGCTTCGGTGGGCAGCTGTTGGGAAACATCCGTAAGATTCGGATAATCCTTCTCGTAAGCAATCGGATCAAAACTTCCACCGCTCGCTCCCCCGCCAGCGCTAGGATCGCTCGGAAGCACGATCACCGATCCGTCATCCTTACCAACCGCACCCGAACGCGTGCTCTTTTTGCCGCAGCTAATCGATGATATAATTACCGTGAGTATGGTGATGTAAAGAAGTATAACGCTTAGCTTTTTCATAAAACAATCCTCCGGAAAATTGGGATCTTATCGAAAAGAACCGTCTGGGTTGTGGAAAAATCCATATGGATAAATTAATTATAATAAAAAATTAATTGGTTTAACTGGACATTTCGAAGCAGAGGCTCAGGTTGTCCATATACATTAAAATTCACCAGATTGTGATGAGCATCAGACAACCGAAATGACATAGATTTTATTGTTGTCGAGTGCCGAGGCAACATCAGAAATTGCTGAAATTTAGTTTTTTGGTAATGGATGCAAAATTTTTGCGGTTAATTTTTTAATTGATAACTGGTATTTGTTGTGATATGGCCATCGTTATTGGTATTGACTTGTAATACTGTAAGACGAGAAGTTTGCTATGAATTTTGCAACGCCTACTATTTGTATCAGCGCTTGCTTAGCCGGTGAGCAGGTTCGGTATGATGGTCAAGCAATCCATGACGATTTTGTGAAATTGCTTTTAACGTTTTCAAATGCGGTGAATGTGTGTCCAGAACTTGCCATCGGATTAGGGGTACCACGGGCGAGGATTTTAGTTTATTATCACAGCAGTGAATTTCGACTTTTTCAGCCAGCAACCGGATTGGACATCACGCAACAGATGAAAGAGTTTTCCGATTGGTTTCTTTCTGCCATTGGTGCAATTGATGGTTTTATTTTAAAAGCGAAATCGCCTTCCTGTGGCATCTCGGGAACTAAAATTTATAAAGACAGCACGGGAACAATATTTCATAGCAGGGGCAAAGGGTTATTTGCAATGCGCGTTTTGGAACGTTTTGAACATATTCCAGCGGAGGATGAGGGGAAGCTTCGCGATGAATCAATTCGAGAACATTTTTTAGTTCGCGTTTTTTCCTTTGCAGATTTGCGGCGCACAATATCCCAACAAAAAACGATAGGAGATCTTATCGAATTTCATCAGAATTACAAATATCTGCTGATGACATACAATCAACACAAACTTCGGCAATTGGGGAAAATAGTGGCAAGCTACCAGAAAGGGGAAATAGACTCAGTAATTCGCGAATACACCGCTGCCTTTTATTCAGCATTCAAAAAGAAGCCTTCCCCCAAAAACCACATCAATACGATCCTTCACATTTTTGGGTACTTCTCGAAAAGTTTAACTGCCGATGAAAAAAATCATTTTCTCCATCTCATCGAGCAATACCAGGAAAGCAAAATCCGCCGCAAAGTTCTCATTGATCTTTTACGGAATTGGGCACACCGATTTGGTAACAGCTACCTGCTTTCGCAAAAGTATTTAAATCCATATCCTGAAGAATTACATACGCTATAGTTATCTATTGCCAACGTGCACTCATAATTTTTGTTTGGTTTTTTTGGGACGAGAACGTGGGGGCCAGGGGCTTGTGCTTATTTGCAAGCTTTTTACATAGCGTTGCATTTCATTTCGATTGATTTTTTGCATGAAATTGCTTCAGCTGTCTGTGAGTTTTGTTACACGCGAGAAAAAATTAATTTGAACAGAATGGATTATATTTCGGTTGTAATTTGTATTTGCTTCGGATGGGTGATGATTTCAGGAAAAAGTTATTGATAAAATAATTGTCTGCAATTCTATTCGTAATATTATTGCCATGGAAACAGTAAAGGTAGTTTTAAAATTTATTGCCACGCATTTAAGCGCCGCAATTCGTTGGGTTTTTTCACATAAAAAAATCGTTTTTGTTTATGTGCCGAGTGTAATATTTTTTATTTTTATTCTCTATGTGGGCTATGTGTATTTATGCTGGCGAGCCGATAGAGCCGAGGCTTTGCAGAAACTCGCACGATATAAACGGCTTATCGATAAGACCGAAGAGATACGAAAAGGGATAACGTTTACATCGAAAGATGTAGAAATCTCTCCTCATGTTGTCGATATCCCTACCAGGATTTTTGATAGAAATAATGAAATTATTGGGGAATTTTTTGAACAAAAGCGAGAAATAGTTCCGTTTTATCAAATACCAAAATTTTTAATCCAGGCGGTAATCGCTAGCGAGGATAGGGAGTTTTACTCTCATCGCGGCATAAATCCGAAAGGAATTTTGCGCGCGCTTGTGATGAATTTTTTGCATTTACGGGTAGTGCAGGGCGGAAGCACAATTACGCAGCAGCTCGCAAAAGTTCTTTTTACCGATATGGGACGCACGTTAAAGCGAAAAATCTACGAAATGTTTTGTGCACTCGAGATTGAGCGGCGTTACGACAAGCAGGATATTTTGCTTATGTATCTCAATTTAATTTATTTTGGCAATGGTGCCTATGGTGTTGAAGCTACTGCAAAAATGTTCTTTGGTCAGGGCGTGGAAAACCTCGGCGAAGTCGAGTGTGCAATGATCGTGGCAACAATTTCAAATCCGCTTTTGTATTCGCCCCTTTCAAATCTGGAAAATTCCATAAAAAAAACAAAACGAATCTTGCAATCGATGGTCGATGCGAATTTTTTAACGCGCGCGCGGGCTGATTACCTCATGCGGAGATTTTTAACGCGATGGAATGTGACGTTTAACGAACGTGGGGTTCCCGTTTCTTCTCTCATTGGCAGTTTTATTTATAGCGCGTATCGAATAAACCGCGCGCCATTTTTTAATGAACAAATACGCCGCATTCTCGTCGATAAATTTGGCGAAGAAGTAGTTAAAAAGGGGGGACTGCAGGTATATACCACTATCGATGGGCAAAAACAGGATGTGGCATTGAAAGTTTTGTGCGATGGGGTTAAACGAGAACGCGATCTTTACAAAAAGCGCTACGGGAAATCAAAAACTGTCGATGAAGAAGACATTCAAGGGGCACTTGTCGCACTTGATCCTTTTACAGGGGAAATCATTGCATATGTGGGGGGATATAGTTTTACTTCCACTAATCAACTCGATCACGTAACTCAAATTCGTCGCCAGCCTGGTTCTTCATTTAAACCAATTATTTTTTTAGCGGCAATTGAAGCGCGCGAAATTAATCCTGCAACAAGGCTCCTCGATCAGCGAGAAACCTTTGAAGGAGGTTACTCGCCGAGAAATTACGATAATAAATACTATGGAGAAGTTACTGCGTATTTTGCGCTTGCAAAATCGCTCAACGTGGTCGCAGTGCGCATTTTGGAAAAGGTTGGGTATGCCGCAATTTTCGATTTCATCCAGAAAAGCCTTGACCTTAGCGATGAGGAACTTTACCAGCGCTTTGGGAAAACGCTCTCGCTTGCGTTGGGAAGTTATGAAATATCGCCGATGGAAGCCGCGATTTTGCATTCAGTGATTGTCAATGGTGGCGATTTTATCAAACCGTATGGCATAAAAGTGGTGAAAGATTATCATGGTGTGGTAATATGGAATCCCGAAGAGGAAGTAAAAGAAGAAGTAATGAAAATGCGTGCGCGGATTGGGAAAATTGCCGAGCCTTCTGCCTGCGCCGTTCTTGTTTCGATGTTACGAGGGGTTTTTCGGCCAGAGGGAACGGCGCATTTCACTGTTAAAAATCGCAATCTCCCTTTCCCCATTGCAGGAAAGACGGGTACTACTTCGAACTTCAACGATGCGTGGTTTGTTGGCTATACTGCAGATATGGTGACATCGATTTGGATTGGCAACAGGCGCGGAGCAATCTCGTTAGGCGAGGGGCGTGCAGCTGCAGTCATTGCCGTGCCAATCTGGATTAATTTCATATCACAAATTTATCGCGACCGATCTCCAGGAAACTTTCGCATTCCGGAAGAAGGGGTTACAGCGCAATCAATGTGCCTTGAATCAGGAGCTTTACCAACGGAACATGCCTGCAAAAATGTGGTAAGCGATCTTCTCTTTGTGCAAGGCAGCGAACCGACAACCTATTGCGAGTTACATCGGCAAGAAAACGTTGATGCGAATGCGCAACAGGAGAATAAAGATGATCAAAAATAAGCGATGCCAAATGTCCTCACGATTAACCTTGTATGCGGTGATCGTTTTTTTTGCAATAATGCACCTTTCTTTTCGATGGCCAGTTGAAAATCCAGTCGTCACTTCTACTTTTGGAGAATCGCGTTGGGATCATTTCCACGATGGCATCGATGTGATTTCTACAAATCGCATTGTCGTTCCAATTGCACCGGGGACGCTTGTATTTTATTGGAATAAAAACCGCTTTCCTTTTGATGATTATTTAGGGATGGGGAATTATGTGGTAATCGATCATGGAAATGACCTTGTGGCAATATATGGACATCTCAGCGACGATGCGATCCCGAAATTAAAATACGAAGAAGGCGATATAATTGGGAAAATGGGAAATACAGGCCATTCTTTCGCAACTCATCTTCACTTTACAATTTTAAAGCGTTCAGAAAATAAATCCATTAATCCCTTATTGATTTTGCCTCCCATAAGCGATGTAAAACCTCCGATTCATCTTTCGACATGGTTTCGAATTGGTGAACGTTATGTGCCAATACGTGAGAAAGGCAATTATCGCATCACCGCACACCATCCCCTTCTTATAGAAATAAGCGATTCTATTGCAAAGCGCGAGCGCCTAGGCGTGTATAAGCTTTTCGTGCAACTGAATGACCGAACGCTCCTCGATGTGGAATTCCGTGAAATCAGCTCGTCTAAAAATATCTTGACAGTACAGGGTTTAACTTCCAATGATTTATTCGATGAAAGGGGATTTTATCGCATTGCGGGGACAAAATATGTGGAAGGTGAAAATCGATTGCGAATTGTGGCAACAGATTTTCATGGAAACCGCGTTGAACGAGTGCTCACATTTTTCATTCACCTTGATATTGCGCAATAAAGCATTCTGAGCGCTTCGGTATTCGTAATGGTTGAAAGCTATTTTGATTATGCAATCCTCGGAATATGCCTCTTCCTTTCCGCATTTTTCTCAGGAACTGAAACTGCTTTTTTCTCTCTGCGCAAATGGGATCTTTTCCGTTTTCTCCAATCTCGTAAGAAAAGTGAAAATTACGTTGCGCAATTGATGCAAAAACCTCAGCACATTCTTGTTACAATTTTGTTGGGAAATCTTTTTGTTAATCTTGCTTCTTCGGCTTTAGCGACAAAAATTTTACTCAATAAGTTCCAAAACTATGGTCACCTCATAAGCATTGCCGTGATGACGCCATTGGTAATTGTGTTTTGTGAAATTGTTCCTAAACTCATTTCGATGCACAATAACATGACAGTATCGCGATTGGTTGTTATGCCAGTGCGATTTTTTCATGCATTCCTTTTCCCTTTAAGAATGATGTTAGTTTCGATTATGAATATTTTCTCTACCGTTTTTCGGATAGATGATAATCGGTGGGATTCCATTACCGCAGAAGAATTGGATATGGCGATTCGACTTGGTGAAATTGAAGGCATTCTTAACAAGGGAGAAGGAAATTTTATTAAGAATGTTTTGCGATTTTCGAAGAAAGAAGCGCTTAACGTGATGATCCCCCGCATTCAGGCGCATTTTATTCCAGCTCACGCATCGATAAAAGAAGCGATAGAAATTTTTCAACGAACAGGTGCGGTGCGATTGCCTGTGTTTGAAGGCGATATTGATAATATTATCGGCGTCATTGACGTGAGAGAGCTTCTACCGTTTGCAAAGGGATACAAGAAGGCTTCCGGGATAAAAAGGTTCATTAAATCAATTGTGCATTATCCAGGAACAAAGAAATTGGATGAGCTTTTGGTAGATTTTTTGCGCCGCAAAATCCAAATTGCTATAGTCATGGATGAATACGGCGGTACAGCCGGAGTGGTGACGCTGGGAACCATACTTTCCGAAATAATAGGGCATGAGTATGTGTGGGAAGATGGGAGAAAAATTGAATTGCGTATTACAAGAGAAAAGACAACGGTAATTTCTGGCGACATGCAAATCGACGATTTCAACGCTCAGTTTGGCGATGAAATTGAAAGCATAGAGAGCGAAACAGTTGGTGGATTTATCGCAGAAAAATTGGAGCGGCTTCCTCGGAAAGGAGATGAAATAGCAACTCAACGACATCGGTTGATTGTAAAAAGCATCAAGAAAAACCGTGCGGGAAAAATTGAAGTAGTGGCGAGATGACAATGTACGTAGTATATGAAATCGGGATATTTATTTTTATCTTGCTATCGTTTTTCTTTTCCTCTTTTGAAACCGCTATCATATCGGCAAATCCCATTCGCTTACAAGCGCTCGCAGAAAAAGGCAGTTTTCGGGCAAAACGCGCACTTGCGTTAATTCATCAACGAGAAGAGCTAATTAGCCTTACGTTGATTGGCAACAATATTGCGAATTTAGGATCGACAGCATTTATTATGTTTGTTGTCTCAAAGCACATCGTATTGACAGATTATGCAGTTTTTGTGGTGACCGCAATCCAAACTATCTTTTTTCTGATTATGTGTGAGATTTTCCCTAAGGTCGTTGCCCGCAATAAGCCAGAGACGATGTTGATGATATATATTTTGCCTTTGTATATGGTGAGAATTCTCTTTTATCCTTTTATGGTTATTTCAGCAAGTTTTACAGAGATATTAAAAAAGGTGTTTCGTTTTAATAGTTCAAATTCCAGTTTAATACGATCTCGCGATGAAATTGAGATGTTATTTAGCATTGGCAACAAAGAAGGGATTATTCGCAAAAAACATCAGGAATTTATTGATGAGATAATGAGTTTACATTCAATTACTGCGAAAGAAATCATGACGCCGATCATCGATGTGGTTTCGGTTGAAAAAAACGAACCAATTCGAAAGGTTGTTCTTCTTATTGGTGAGACGCGCTTTAGTCGAATTCCCGTATATGAAGGGCGTGTGGACAATATTATTGGCTATGTGTATTATCGCGATTTGCTCGAAAGAAAAGATATAAGGAGGATTACCGATGTATTGCGAAAACCGTATTTTATTCCATCAACAAAAAAAGTCGATGAATTATTTTTTGAAATGCAAGAAAAGGATGAGCGAATGCTGTTTGTGGTGAACGAATTCGGTGGGGTAGAAGGGCTTGTCACAACAGAAGACATCGTTGAGGAGGTTGTTGGCGAAATACAAACGCGAGATCACCCAAAACCAGATCTTATTCAGCAGCTTCATAAGCGAACATATTTAGTAAGGGGCGATATCGATATAGAGTATTTTCAAAAAAAATTTGGCATGCATATTGAAAAAGAGGGTTTTGAAACCCTCGCAGGCTTTATAACTGCACATCTTGGACGAATACCCGCCAAAGGGGAAGTTTTTCGTGTAAATGAATATCGTTTTAAGGTGAATGAGGGAAATGAAAAAGTGGTAGAATCGGTTATCGTGACGGTGCCTTCGGGGAAAAAGATACTGTAAAAAAAATGGGCCATTTCTGGCCCTCACCCGGTTGCTGTAAGTCCCAAACATCCCTCTATCATGCATCCTTGGTATTTTACTCCAAAATACCCTTCTGCCTATAAAGGGACTTTTGCGGCTCAAAATTCGTTGGGGGTACATGCCGCAATTCCAATACCAATTCTATTATAATAAAAAAATTTTCTTGTCGTCTTGCCAAATAAAGCGATGTCTGATTTTGTCCATAAAAAACTGAATTTTATTTAAAAATTTATCGTTAAAATTTGATAATTGAACGCGGGAACAATTGCACAGCATTGCGCGAAAATTACAAAGCCAGCATTCATTGCTGGCTTTATACATTTAATCGTAACTTTCTGTCCCAA
Source organism: Spirochaetota bacterium (assembly GCA_026419015.1). Taxonomy (GTDB): domain Bacteria; phylum Spirochaetota; class UBA4802; order UBA4802; family JAGODF01; genus DYLV01. The sequence goes on along the minus strand of JAOAAF010000078.1, from coordinate 4,401 downwards.
TGTAGGTTACGAGAGGTACGTCCATCATCCATCGTAGAGTGTTTTTTAACTTCATCAATTGCACAAAGAGGTCGTGGACGGGTTCTTTATCGTATTCGTGAATGGGGCTTTTCCAGTAAAATGAAAGCCATTCTTGAATGCCATACATATTCGCGCGGGCTGCAAGATCGAGAAAGATGACCAAATCCAGCACAATGGGTGCTGCGAGAATGGAATCCCTGCAAAGGAAGTTCACTTTAATTTGCATGGGATATCCAAGCCAGCCAAAAATGTCGATGTTATCCCATCCTTCTTTATTATCTCCCCGAGGAGGATAGTAGTTGATACGAACCACATGCGTGTAGTTATTGTAAAGCAAAGGATATTCCTGGGGCTGAAATATTTGATCGAGTACTGAAAGTTTGCTCACTTCTTTTGTTTTGAACGATTCGGGATCATCGAGAACTTCTCCATCGCGATTTCCTAAAATATTCGTGGAATACCAACCTTCAAGGCCAATCATTCTCGCCTTTAAGCCAGGAGCTAAAATCGTTTTCATCAGAGTTTGGCCGGTTTTAAAATCTTTTCCTGCGATAGGGACTTTGTTTTTCTCTGCAAGCTCGCGGAGCGCAGGGGCATCGAGACAGAGGTTTGGTGCACCGTTTGCGAATGGTATTCCTAAATCGAGCGCCGCATACGCATAAATCATGCTTGGAGCAATTTTTTTATTGCTCTCTTTTAGCGCTTTCTCGAAATTTTCGAGGGTATCGTGTACACCGGGAATTACTTCTTGATATATTTCTGTACTTCCACACCAAATCATCACCATCCGCGAGATTTTCTTTTCTTCTTTAAATTTTAAAATATCATCTTTGACCATTTGCGCTAAATGCCAGTACGATGGTGCTTTTTTTACCCATGTGCCATCCAATTTTTTTACATAATCTTTGTCAAAAACGGCTTTCCATGGCTTGATTGCAGCTAATTCTTCTTTTATTGGTTCGAGATGTTCTTTTTGAAGCACACCCGCTTTCACTGCGGATTCATAGGCATTGTCTTCGAAAATATCCCATCCCCCAAATTCTAAATCGTTTAGATCTGCAAGGGGTACAAATTCTTTAATTGGAATGTATTTTGCGTTTTCTCCTTTTCCTACCATAATTTTCCCCAGCTGGGTCAAAGAACCGATAGGGTGATTGAGACCTTTTCGAATCAGAAGCACTCCCGCAATAAACGTGGTGCTCACTGCGCCAAGTCCTGGGATGAGAATTCCTAATTTACCTTCAGGTTTTTTAATTTCGATTGTTTTTGAACTCACATTTTTCTCCTTAATCGATGCATCAAATTATGTGACATCGCTTATCCAAATGCGAATTGATGCCACTTCATTACGTGCGGTTCATATCTCACAATGTCCATATTTATGAGGTGATATGTGTTATCAAATAAACAACGCGCAAAGGTAGTAAAACTACCTATTTCGTCAAGAAAAATTAAAGAAATGGTTAATGCATAAGAATATTCGAAATTTAGCTTTCTAATTTGTAAAGCGATAAAAATTCAATTTTCCCAAGTTGCACAAAGGGATCTTGACTCATGTATACTTAAGTTGATACGCAATTCAATGGAGATTTTGTAAAAATCACATGTATTTTTCATCACCTTGAACGTATAGAAGACGAGCACGCGTGTGCCGATTTTTTGCGCGAATAGTTTGCATGCATTCATCGCAGAGCTGTTCGTCATTGGAAGTGGTCGCATCGCTTTATAGATTATTGGGAAATAGGATTATATTTTAATGAATTTTGAAAATTGTTTAAATTTTTGGGTTCGCAAGAATTGCAGATATTTATTGGTAATTCTATGTTGGTTTGCGAAGTATTTATCTCGATTTAGTGCTTGACATTGCTATGAATTTTCAATATTATATAGGACGTCAGAGTCGTAAAGCCGTAGAGTCGTTTTGGTATTTTATTTCAAACGGGGGGATGGCGCATGCAACCCGATCTTGAGAATTTAAAAAAACGAATCGGAGAATCGCGTGATCTTGTCGATAAAGTCATCGATAAACTGCCTGGCTATACAGGGTATGTCGAAAAAGGGGAACTTTACGAGGCAGATCGCGTGGTGAGAAGTTTTGTTGCGTCGAAGCTTTTAGATTGTAAAAAGTATATCGATGAAATTATTCGTTCTGAAACAAAAAAAAATTCATTACAGCATCTTGCCGATCTTGAATCAATACATACGCTTCTTGAAAAAGCGCACAAAAAATGCGCATATGCTGAATTTGGTCGAAGCGCCTCGTCATCGAAGATTAATCCAACAACCGAAGAAATGACGCGGCTCATTGAGTTTGACTGGCGCATGATTGCAAAGGCCGATGAACTTGAAGCTGAACTCGCAAAGCTTTCTGGGGTGCAGGGAGATCTTTCATCAGAAATCGATCGTATCCGAAAAATCATTTCTGATTTTGAAAATGATTTCGATCAAAGGAAAAATATTGTGTTGGAGGTACTATAAAAAATGGCATTGTTAGATGTTGTACAGTGGGACAATCAACGGGGCGATATTATTCACAGATTTCCTGAAGGGGCCATTTCTCTCGGTGCACAATTGATTGTAAAAGAGGGGCAACAGGCAATTTTTTTTCGTGAAGGCAAAGCTCTCGATAGCTTTGGTCCCGGGCGATATACATTAAAAACCGGGAATATTCCTCTTTTGGAGAAGCTCATCAATTTGCCCTTTGGTGGGAAATCGCCATTTCCAGCGGAAGTCTATTTCATTAACATGGCAGAAATACCAAATTTGAAGTGGGGCACCAAACAACCAGTTCAGTTTTTAGATCCCATATACCAGATTGCCATACCGCTTCGCGCATTCGGTTCGTATTCTATCCGCATAATGGATCCAAAAGGATTTCTCATCATGGCAATTGGCACATGGCAGGCAATGACCACTGAGGCAGTTGGCGCAGCGCTTCGCGATATGGTGATCTTACCGAAATTGCAAGATCTTCTCACCGAGACCATGCTTAAGCAAAACATAAGCATTTTAAAGGTGGCTGCATATTATGAAGAGCTCGGCATTGCTGGTCGGGTAAAAATGAGCGATGAATTCGCAAGTTTTGGCCTTGAGCTTGTGCGCTTTGCAGTGGAGTCAGTGAATTTTCCCGAAGAGGACGAATCGGTCAAACGCCTTAAAAAAGCGCTCGCCGATAAAGCTGAAATCAACATCATTGGAAGCGAAGACTACAAGATGAAACGAACGTTTGATACGATGGAAAAAGCAGCATCGAGCAATGGCATGGCGGGAGGGATGATGGGAGCAGGAATGGGCGTTGGAATGGGGCAGATGATGGGTCAAATGATGGGCGCTGCGATGGGAACAGCACAACCGCAATCCGCGACGAAATTTTGTCCGCATTGTAATGCGGCAAATCCTGCACAGGCAAAGTTCTGTGCCAATTGCGGCAAGGAGTTAGTTGTCCAAACCGTCTGTCCAAAATGCAATGCGGCGGTTCCATCGGGTGCGAAATTTTGTCCATCGTGTGGTCACAACATGCAGGGAGGAAATTGCCCAAAGTGCAATGCGCAAATTTCGGCAGGAGCAAAATTTTGCCCATCCTGTGGGGAAAAACTTTCATAACGAATTAGCGAGAACACAATGCAATCCTATACATGTTCTTCATGTGGTGCACCGATTGAGGTGAAAAATCGTTTTAGCAAAGTAATCGTCTGCCCTTATTGCGATACCCATCACCGTGTGACAGTAGAAGGCCTTGATCCTTCGGGGAAATTCCCCAAGCTTGCTGAATTTCCTTCTATTTTTAAAGTTGGGAGTTCGGGTACAATTCTTGGAAAACCATTTACTGCGCTTGGAAGGCTTCGATATTCCTACGATGGTGGGCATTTTGATGAGTGGTTCTTAGAGTACGATGGCAATACTGCCTGGTTTGCAGAGGACGAAGGTACATATACATTATTTACAGAACTCATCGAAGCTGTAGAAATACCACTCGATATTCATTCCTTAAAAGCTGGTTCAAATATCATGATTGGCGATCGACGTGTGATGATAAAAGAAAAGGGGGAAGCAGTGATCGAAGGAGGAGAGGGTGAACTTTTTCATTACGTGCAGCCGGGAACGCGCGTGTATTATATCGATGGAATTTGGGAAGGGAAAAAAACGTCGATAGAATACAGCGACGATGAAATAGAACTTTTTATTGGAAGGGTACTGTTGCGAAAAGATATTGTGGTGAACAACTGATGAGTGAAAGCGATCTTGAAATAATTAAATGTCCCGCATGTGGGGGGGAACTCTCTGAAAGCTCGCGCATAGAGGGAAGCGGCGAAGATGCCGAAGAAATCCCTATTGCAAAGTGTTTATCCTGTGGGAAGGAATATGACCGCTATACGGAGG
>JAOAAF010000077.1 GCA_026419015.1 Spirochaetota bacterium | reverse complement strand
GAAGGCGTTTTTTACGGTCCAAAAATCGATATTAAAATAAAGGATGCGTTGGGGAGAGAATGGCAATGCAGTACCATTCAGGTTGACTTTAACCTACCAGAGCGCTTTGATGTATATTATATTGGAAGCGATGGGCAAAAACATAGGCCCATTATGATACATCGCGCTTTGCTCGGATCGTTAGAACGGTTTATTGGGATATTAATTGAGCATTATGCGGGCAGATTCCCTGTATGGCTAGCCCCCGTTCAAATTGTGTTAATAAGTGTAACAGACGAACAAGCTGAATATACAAAAAGTTTAGCGTCGCGTTTGTTGATGGAGGAAATTCGCGCTGATGTTGATATCCGTTCAGAAACTCTCAGCTATAAAGTGCGCGATGCAATCGCGCAGAAAGTGCCGTATATTGGGGTTATTGGTCAACGAGAAGCGGAAACCAATTCAATTGCACTTCGAACGGGAGGGAGTAAAAATTTAACATCGCTTTCAATCGAAGCGCTAATTGAAAAAATTAAAAAGGAGACTCTTGAACGAAGGTAAATGTTTACATCCCCGCGAGGGAACTTTTAGGTGTGTATTTGATGTTTGCATACGGGAATTATCTGGATTTGGAATAGTTTTAACATGAAATGTGTCAGTGTGCATAATTGATATGGAAATGAAATATTTCGCATCAAAAAAATGATAGAGCAATAATTTTTTTATTGATTAACTTGGTATATTATTTCAACGTGACAGAAAATTTGATTAATTGAAAATTGTTTTGTAAGTTAGATAACAGAGATGGGTATTAGTTTAAAAATAGTGGCGTGGTATGATAATTAAGTTGAAAGGAACTGTTAATTAAAATTGAAGGAGGGTGGTTATCGACAAGTTCGATTTTAAAAAATATCGAATTAATGAAATGATTAAAGCTCGGGAAGTTCGACTTGTGGGCGAAGAAGATGGTTCAAAGATTATTCCATTGGATGTTGCGTTATCGATAGCGAGAGAGAGGGGGTTGGATTTAGTTGAAATTTCACCGAATCAAGAGCCGCCGGTGGTAAAAATTATCGATTATAGCAAATTTCGCTTTGAGCAAATAAAAAAGGCTAAGGAAGCGAAGAAAAAACAAAAGGTCGTTCATGTAAAAGAAATTAAATTTCGCCCTTCGATTGATACACATGATTTTTTACATAAAATTCAGCATGCGCGAGAGTTTCTCGAAAATGGCGATAAAGTGAAATTCACAATAATGTTTCGTGGGAGGGAGATCGTTCATAAGGATCTTGGCTTGGATGTGATGAATCGAATACGCGAATCATTGGGTGATAGCGTACAAATTGAAAAGGAGGTATCACAGGAGGGGAAAAATATTACGATGGTGGTTGCCCCATACAGCGGGAGCAAAAAAATAAAAAAAGTGAGCGAAAAGATTGAAGAACCTAGAAAAGAGGGATAACGCGATGCCAAAATTGAAGACGAATAGCAGCGCAAAAAAGCGTTTTCACGTGACGAAAAGGAACAAGATTAAACGGGCAAAAGGGTGGAAAAGCCATCTTTTAGAAGCAAAGCGTTCAAAAAGGAAACGAAGCCTTCGTAAACACGATTACGTCTCAAAAGCAGATGAAAAACGAGTGAAGCGAATGCTTCCGTATGCATAATCGTTCTGCAAGTCCAAAATTCGACGTAACAAAACACTTTTGTAAAGTATTTGGATGAAAATTTGGATGAAGAGGTATAGAAAATGCCACGTGCAACAACGGGAAGAATTCATCAGAAGCGAAGGAAGAAAATCTTAAAGGATGCAAAAGGATTTTATGGCGCGCGAAGCGTCTTATATAGAACCGCGAAAGATGCTCGCAGAAGAGCGCTTCAAAATTCTTACATCCATCGGCGAAAGAAAAAGGGAGATTTGCGCACATTGTGGATAATGCGGATAAATGCCGCAACGAGAATGCATGGGATGTCGTACAACACCTTTATCAACGCATTGTCGCGCATTGGGGTATTGGTGAATCGCAAAATGCTTGCCGATATTGCAGTATCCGATCCCATCGCTTTCCGTAAACTAATAGAGATTGCCAAAGGCGGTATTGCATAGCTTTAAAAAACCTTTGCTTGGAATATAAATTTTTCTTAATACCCCATTATTTGGTACCAATCGGTGGATGGGGAGAAATCGAATTTTATATAAATTGGATATAGGAATCGCTCGTAGTTTGAAATGTTGTGGTGAGAAAGGAAAAGTAATATCGCGTATTTACTGTGTTGCTTCATATTGTGCACGTTTATTATTCAATATTTCTGTAATATTTTTTTTTGTTTCTTTCGCATTTGGGCATACCCTTACGGAAACAATATTTACCCTGCCGGAAAACGATTTTGAAGGGATTTTTAGCATTGATTTTGTCGATGCAGGTGAAATATTCCGAAAAGAGAGAATTTTGCTAGGTTTTGGTGTGACTGAAGAAATATCGGTATGGTATGGTGTTGAATACCTTCACAACCAGAAAAGCGGACAAAGCACAGTTGGCGATTCATTGATAAAAATTTGGTTTTTTTGCGGTAAAGCAGCGATAATAAATGCATGGTGGGGCATCGCGACGATCATACGAATTCCACTTGGACCATCGATGTATGTAAATGAGAACTGGCGGGCAGTTGCACGAGGGATCCATGAATGTGCGGTTGGACCTGTGATGCAAGTAAGTATTCTTTCATTATTTTTCCATACAAATTTTTTTTACGTATTCCGACAAGCCGAAGGAGAAGATTTTTATGGTGGCATACGCGTACATCCTTTACAGGGAGAAACTTACAAAAGCATGTTTGGATTTAATCCATGGTATAATGGTTCTTTTATGGAGAGAAATAGATTGAAAAACGATTATGCATCGATTGCAATATCAGCTGTGAGCAACCAATTTTTTCCATTACTCATTATCGCTGAGACATACTATTCGCATCGAGTATATCGGATAACAAATGAAAACGATGTTCTTAGTGTAGAAGGTGCGGGAATAAATCCTTTTTTTGTAGGCATTGGCGCAAAGTATTTTTTTTCAGCGAAAACGTATATGGGGATTTCGGGATATAGTTCTCTTGAAAAAAATGGTTCGTATATTCAGCATCTTTTTAGAATTGAAGCAGCAGCAATTTTTTAGACAAATTATGGATATGATGTCTAATATCTGATGAGCGTTTAAACGTTTAAATTTGTTTTATTCAAAATTTTACTTGATTATTCTGGTAATATTTCAATAAATTTATTACGGATTTTTGTAAAGAAAAGGTTGATTTCTTTTGCATTTGTGATTTACTTTTAAAAAAGATGAAGAAACTAAAAGCATGAGCAATTTTTTTTATTCTTTACGGAGAATGGTAAAAAACCGAAAATAGAATTATTAGGTATTATTACGGGAGGTAATATATGATCACCATCCAACAGCTTGAGGAACTGGAAAGCAGGATAATTAAGGCATTACAGCTCATTACGGATTTGAGAACTGAAAATGCCTCTCTTGAAACAGAGAATGAAAGTTTAAAAGCTGAAAATGAGGAGATTCGCCTTACGCTAGAAGAGAAGGAACGGGAGATTCAACAAATAAAAAGAGAAATGGAACAAACGAGCAGGGAATTAGCAGCATTAAAAGAAAAAGAAGAAATTTTAGAAAAGAAGCTTTTACATCTTCTTGGAAAACTTGATGGATTGCAAGGCCAAGGCAGTGCGACAGTTTCTTCATCGATAGCAGTTGGTAATGAATCAGCAGTTTCTTCAAGAAAAGTGAGGTCAAGTGAAATAATTGGAGAAGAACCGCAGATTGAGGAAGTCCCAATTCGACGCGAAACACCTCCCTCGCAGGAGGATGATATAATCATAATAGATGATGAAACGGCATTAAACGAGCGCGATGTAGTAGTTGAAACAGTACAGGAAGAAAAGACAAGAAGGCCTTCGAGAGAAGTTTCGGCTACTACTGAAGAGGAAGACATTGTACTTTTAGATGAAAATGATGAAATAATTATCGATGATACTTCTGATGAAATGATCATCATCGATGAAACGGAATCATCACCAAAAAAAAGCGAAGGTTCATCCCGCGCAAAAACGCAACGAACTGCTGAAACGACAGGCGAGGATGATGAATTTATAATAATAGAGGAAGATAATCGATAGCAAACACCTGCGCATGAAAAAGGATGTGTTTCTATGGAAAATAGGGTAAAAGTTAAAATATTTGGAAGCACATATAATATTCAGGGAGATGCAGAACCTGAATATATTGTAAAACTTGCGGAATATGTCAATGAAAAGATGAAAGAAGTGAGCAACAATCTCCCGTCGGGAAATCAATTGCAAATTGCGATACTTGCAGCTCTCAATATTGCCGATGAATATTTTCAATTGCGCGAGACAAAAAGTCACTTGATATCAGATCTCGAGAAAAAGACAAATGCTCTCATCCACATGCTCGATGAAGGGCTCATTGGAGATGTATATTCTGCTACTTATGGGCGTCGCGATATTTCTTATGGAAAAAGTTCATTGCGGCAGGATTTTTAATATAAGCCACGTATACTTCCTTACAAAGCTTTAAATCCTTATGTGTAAAAGCGGTATTTCTTTACAGTAAAAAATTTTTAGGTAAAAAATAAAAAAGTGTTTGCCCCACTATTTTTTTTCACTTGGATTGAATGATTCAGGTAATATTAGGTAACCGATGCCGGATGATATCAAAAATTTAAGCGATGAAGAAATCGCACGGCGTTTTAGGGAAGGGGAAGGGCGGTTATTTGATGAATTGTATAGAAGGTATAAGGAAAAATTGCGACATGTAATTTATTACTATGTGGGCGATTCGGATGAGGCACAGGATATTTTCCATGATGTTTTTGTACGGGTTTACAAGCACATTAAAACGTATCGGGATGACAAACCGTTTTCATCATGGATCTATCAAATTGCGGTAAATTGTGCAAAAAATTTCCGCAATAAGAGTACTAAAAAGGAGCTTATTTTTGAGAGGGGAAAGGAACAACTGCAAAACAACTTTCGCGAAGGGAAATTTGCTTTGTCGGCAGAAGATGTTTATATGCGCAAAGATGATGAAGCGCAATTCCATGAAGCTGTACAGCGATTGCGGACGAAATTTAGGGTGGTTTTCCTTATGAGATATGATCAACAGTTAAAATACAGCGAAATTGCGGAAATCCTTGGCTGTTCTGAAAGAACGGTGAAATGGAGAATGAAACGTGCAATTGAACTGATTGTAAACGATTTAAAACAAAAGGGTATATTGTGAATTTTGACTTGGTGATATGAACCATGGATGGCAACGATAAAAAAATCATTTTGGAAGTTATCCACAACAACAAACGCTTTCGCGCGATCGATGTACGCAAGCTCGAATCTTTGATTGATAGGTATAATTTTTGGTGTAAACCATTTGATTACGATTCGATGCTCGCGTCCATAAAAAACGATGTATCAACTTATAGTTTTCGCTCGCATAATGTTATTTCGCTTATTGCGAAGTATGCATATGTGGGCGTTGCCTGTGCCATTGTTGCCATAGCAACAATATTCGGCGGTGTTTATTATATAAAATCTACATTCCAAGATTATCCGATTTCTCAAAATGTTGTTACCTCGCAAAATGGGGAAATGTACACCTGGGAGTCGATGAAAAAAAACGCGCTGCATCAAAAACGCTATTCTCGTCAGGAGATGGAAAAATGGGCCCTGTCGAAGAATGCTGCATTGGTTGCCTACATCAAAACGAAAGATTCGAAAAATTACATCATCACGATTGGCAAAAGAGGTATTATTGATGCGATGTCTGATGAAGGGAAAACGTGGTCATATGAATTAGGTTCCTCCGTTACAGCTCCGATAGCCTGGAGCAATGAGGCAATATATTGTGCGAGTGCCGATTCAAAAATTACTGCCGTATCGTTGAATGCAGGAAAGCAACTCTGGTCAAAAGAAGTTGAAGGGCGTTTGCTGTTCGGTGGTGGGATGGTATATTCGGAAGGTAGAATTTATGCAGGTACCGCAAATGGATATCTCTATTCTTTTAACAGTATATCTGGCGATGTGTATTGGATTAAAAAGTTTACCACCGGTATTTTTGTTCCACCAATAGTAGTAAATGCGGATATCGTCGTTGCAACAAATGACGGTAACCTTATACAGATGAGAACTCACAGTGGCGCAATTGTTCATTCGATCGCGATTGGTCGAGTTACGGGAATGACTCATGCTGAACGGAGACTGTATATCTCGACAGAAAATGGCAATTTCATTTGTTATGATTATGAAAAAAAGCGGGAGCGATGGCGATATGGATTGCATACGCGATTAGCGCACGCACCATTAGTTGAACGCGATCGCGTATTTGCGTTTTCTTCTTCGGGGCATGTTTTTTGTTTTAACCGTGAGGGGCAAATGATCTGGAGAACTGAACTTGGTGGGATCATAAATTTTCGCCCTGCATTTTGGAGGGATGGATTGTACATATTGGCCGGGCAAGCGTTATATGTGTTGGATTTAAGTGATGGAAGTATAAAATGGTCGTATGTAATGGATTCAATAGCAACTACTTCGGCAACAATTGCTGATAATGCGATAATTTACGGCACTGAAAGCAAGGGATTAGTCATATTACCGCTGAACTGATTTTTCACGGTGATGTAAAGAAGCGTACTAAAAGGTCTGCGATTTTTTCTTTCCCGATATCGGCAGTAAGAGTATGATTCCCTTCTTCAACAAGATGTATTTCTTTTTTATGAGATCCGATTCGATGAGCAATAAAACTGCATGAATCCGGTGATATGACTTTATCGTATTTTGATTGTATAATTAGCACCTCTGACTTTACCTTTGGAAGCAATTTCATCGCTTTACTGATGAGCAACATCAGATGCCATGTTGCCATCACGGGTATACCATTGCTATAACAAATATGAATTTTTCGAGCTTCTTCGCACGCAAGTCCTTTGTCATCATCGGTTTTTTTCACAATTTTCATAAACGGGTTTAGCAGGGGTGCAAAAATTACTTTACGGTCGGGAATTTTTCTCGGTGTTGAAATAAGGGCAATTTTGCGGGGTACAAATTCGGCAGCTAAGATTATTGTCAATACCCCGCCCATTGAAAGTCCAGCGATGAAAACTTCTTCGCATGCATCGGCCATTTTTAAGTAACCCTTTCGAGCTTCGCATAACCAGTCTTCTCGCGTAACGCCGATCATATCTTCCAGAGAAGTGCCATGGCCGGGAAGTAGTGGTACGCTCACAGAAAAATCATGATCGATAAGACGATGTGCGATGTACTTCAATTCAAATGGTGAACCTAAAAATCCATGAAACAAGATAACCCCTTTTTTTCCGCTAATATGAAAGAGAGGTTCAGCGCCTGGAATAATATTCATATTATAATATGAGAATTCTGCTTGATTTAGTAATTCTTTTGCATCACTATCGCTATATCGATTTATTTAGTTTATGTTATAATTTTTGCAAGTATAATTTTTTATTTTGAATAATAGTACATCAAAATTGAAAAAAGGGTATAAAAAAACTCTTGAATTTTACGTGTAAGTGTGAGTAAATATTACTGTAAAAATTGTGGGGGTAGTTTTTATGAAAAGCGTAAACATTTGGTTTCTTATCGATAATTCTGATGGATTAAAATTAGCTCATGCGGTCAAAGATCTTGGGCTTTCGGTTAATATAATTAAAAAGGGCGATTTTCATGCTGCGAATATCCATCCAGAACAGACAAATATTTTTATTGTCGATTTAAAAAAGAAGAAACTACCCACAATTCTTTCCATGATTCGAGAAGATTCACGATTGAATTCATTTTTAAAATTTATAATTCTTTCTAAACGCGAAATTAGAAAAGCTGTCAATATTTCGCTTAATATAATGCATATCGAGTTTATTTCTCGTCCTGTTGATCACAGGGAATTCATATTGCTTTTGGAAAAATCCATTGTTGTTGAAAAATACAAGGAGATTATGAAGCTCGTTTCGAAAGATTCAGAATCGCGAATTGGGGCGTTCGAAAGTTTAATGGAAATTTTACGAAAGGATGTTTTTGTATCAGATAAGGAAAGAGAAGCATTCGAGCAAATCATTAATTACGAAAAACATTTGGCATTGGAACAGGAAAAACTGAATAAGGCAATAAAGGAATTTACTCTTCTTCGGCAAAAAGATCTTTTTGATTTACAGAATCGAGTAAAAGCCGAAGAGATGCTTGCCGAGCTTCGCCGTGCGGAGATGATTGATGCACAAAATGTAATAAGAGCGCAGGAAGCGGTAATTGATTTTTCTGCAAAAGAATTACATGAGGCAGGGAAAATAATCGATGCAACCGAACGCGTGCAAGAATTAAGCCGTCAGGAGGCAATTGCCTTGCACGAACAATTGCGAAAGGAACGCATGCGGGTAAAAGAACTTGAAGCAGAAGTAAAGCGGTTAAGGGAGGAATTAGCAAAATTAAAAGGGGAATAAAGTGAAAGAAAAGTTTTTCGCCTTTTTCTTTCTTTTTCTCTGTATTGGGCTTGGGCACATCAGTGAGGGTTGGATTTTCGATCATGGACTTGAAACTGAAATCGATGAAATGAAAAAGCTTTTTCGCAAACGCGATCTTTTGACGTTTTATTTTCGCCATGTAGATCCCGTTTCGCAGATGGAAACAGAACAACTTATTATGCAAATGGTGAAGGACGAAAAAAATGGACCAGAAATCGCGCGACGGCTTCATTTCCCCAATTACCAATCGCTTAAAAAAGCATTGCCCAAAAAAATTGTTGAACATTTTTTTCTGGCGATGAAAAATCCGCCCGAAAGGAAAGCACCGCTGATTCGGAACGTTGAATATTTAAAAATAGCTTACAGGCTTACTATGCTGTTTGCGCCTTTTGATGATGGCATGAAAGTTGTCGAAAAAAAGATAGGCAGAGAAAAAGCCGAATTGGTTGTTCGTTGTGAACGCATGAAATTGGTTGCGTATTTTGTTTTGCGTAATGGAAAATGGTATATTACGAATAACAATCAATAGGGGGGTGTAATGGAATGGGAAAAAGTCCTTGCCGATGCAGTCAAGGACGGAAAAATTAGAGAATTGCATTTGAGTAAAATTCCGCATCTTAAAACCTGCAACAATTGGCGTGAAGTGGAACCGATTGGGTGGGTCGATCATCGAATGAAGTTTTCTCATTATAAGGGCGGATTGGTAAAATTAAACGATAAAATTTATTTCGTAAAAGAAAAAACCATTAATGCAATCAGCGAATATGTAAAGCTTAAATTCTCGCAAAATATTACAGTTGTTAAAGAATAGCAAACTGCTTTTAAACAAAAGTGCCACTTCCCCGAAAAGGGGAAGTGGCATTAATGATATGTGTAATTCGTTATTTTTTCAAGCGCTTTTCGAGATTTTCAAGTTCGATGAGAAGCTCTTTGGGGAGCCTGTTACCAAAGGAGCGATAGTGCTCGCGTACCAATTCAACTTCTTGTAACCATCCTTCGCGATCGACTGTTAAGAGTTCCTTCATTGTTTCATTACTGATAGCAAGACCGCGAACGTCGATTGCATGAACCGGCGGGAGATATCCAATCTCTGTTTCAAGCGCTTCTCCAGTTCCATCGCATCGTTCGAATATCCATTTAAGAACGCGACTGTTTTCACCGTATCCGGGCCATAACCATTTGCCATCGGGGGATTTCCTAAACCAGTTCACGCAGAAAATTTTTGGCAGTTTGTCGGGTGTTGTTTTGTGCTGAATATTAATCCAGTGTGCAAAATAATCGCCCATATTGTATCCACAGAATGGTAACATCGCCATCGGGTCTCGCCGAATTGTGCCCGCCTTCAAATCGAGAGCTGCAGCCGTTACCTCAGAGCCAATCGTTGAAGCGATGAAAACTCCATGATTCCAGCTAAATGCTTCGTAAACGAGTGGGATTGTTGTGGGTCGTCTTCCACCAAAAATAAATGCCGAAATTGGAACACCTGCTGGATTTTCCCATTCCGGATCGATTACAGGGCATTGGCGGGCAGGTGTGGTAAAGCGCGCATTAGGATGTGCTGCAGGAGTTGTAGATTTGCCTGGGATCCATTCTTTCCCATTCCAATCGATAAGTTTCCCCGGAGGTTCATATCCAATTCCTTCCCACCATACATCGCCATCCTCGGTGAGCGCTACGTTGGTGTAAATTGTATTTCGATTGATCGTTTTCATCGCGCTTGGATTTGATTCCATCGAAGTGCCAGGAGCTACGCCAAAAAATCCGGCTTCGGGATTGATTGCATAAAGTCTTCCATCCTTCCCAAATTTCATCCATGCGATGTCATCGCCCACGCACTCAACTTTCCATCCCGGAATTGTGGGGATGAGCATTGCAAGATTTGTTTTTCCGCATGCAGATGGGAAAGCACCGGCAATGTATTTTTTCTTTCCTTCTGGATTGGTGATGCCGAGGATGAGCATATGTTCCGCGAGCCAACCTTCATCGCGCGCCATCACCGATGCAATTCGAAGAGCGAGGCATTTTTTCCCTAACAGCGCATTTCCGCCATATCCAGAACCGTATGACCAAATTGTTCTTTCTTCAGGAAAGTGCGAAATGTATTTGTGTTCAAGGGGCGCACATGGCCATTTCCCATTATCGCTTTCGCCTTCATTTAACGGTTTTCCCACCGAATGAAGGCATGGAATAAATTCCCCATGCTCCCCAAGCACCTCAAGGACATCTTTTCCCACTCGCGTCATGATGTGCATATTTACGACGACGTACGGGGAATCGGATATTTCAACACCAATCTTGGAAATTGGAGATCCAACCGGTCCCATGCTAAAGGGAATTACATACATGGTTCTACCTTTCATGCACCCTTTATACAAATTTTTCATTATCTGCTTTAGCTCATTCGGTTCAATCCAGTTATTTGTTGGACCAGCATCGTCTTGAGTTTTTGATGCAATGTAGGTACGATTTTCTACCCGCGCTACATCGCTTGGATCAGAACGAAAAAGATAGCACCCAGGAAGTTTCTCTGGATTAAGCGGTGTAGCAAGTCCCTCTTTTTCCATTAATTTAATCATGCGATCGTATTCTTCCTGAGAACCATCACACCAATAGATTGAATCTGGAGTAGTAAGTAAAGCAACTTCCTCTACCCATTTTTTTAATTTTTCGTGTTTTATCATCGGCCTTCTCCTTATGTTATTGGAATAGAAGGTCGAATTGAGTGGAACGTTCATACACCTCAATCCCTTCGCGGACAGTAAAAAAAACTATACTGTTTGAGTCAAGCAAAACAGCTAAATGCAATCAATGAGATTGCACTTTAAAGTATTGAATATAATCATCTTTCAGGGTATTGCCAAATGGATCGCATATTCCACTCGAACCGCCGCGAATTGTAAGTTTGTAAATATTGTTTGCATCAATTCCGAAAAGATTGAATCGATATACCCGAAATGCACCAAAAGGCGTGAGTGGCCAATCGATGTTTGTAATTTTTGGCAACCCGCTCCCGGAAGAACCATGTACGCGAGTGATTGTAATGTTCATGCGTTCGGGTTTTAATTCTTTATTAAAAATGATATAGATAAACTCATCGGGATTGTACATTGTCACTGGTTCGATTTCGTTGTTTGCAAAACATTCGTAGTTATCGTACGGTTCGACAAAGCCATGAAGGGTATCGGTAATGCAGAGCACCACAGGGCGAGTTGAGCGAGCGCCATTTGTGAAAAATGAATATCGGTGTTGTCGTTTTAGTGCATTCCCGCTGAGATCGGTGACCGATTGCGAAATCGACAGATCATAGTTTGTTTCGCTTTCGAGCGCTTCGTGAAATGCAATTGCCATTCTCGACGATGTTGGAGGTGAATTAATGTAAAATGATTTGGAAGGAGCGATTCGCACCGCATCAAAAAATGTTTCTCTGCGCACTGGTTCGGTAAATGTGAAAACAATTGTGCCATCCTTTTCGCATCCTTCAACAATGCGATCTTCTTGGAGTTCGACAGGTTCCATTCCCTCGCGTTCGCAATGCACAGACGCAATTTCCGGTGCAACAAAATCACTGCCTACTGTGAATCGGTAGGAATAATTTTCAAAGAGCGCATTGCCGTGGATATCGCAAATGGAGGTATTAAGCGTGATGGTATATGTGGTGCGCAAAAGCAAATCGCTTAGCGGGATAAACGTAATCTCGGTATGCGTATTATTCCACGCAAAAAATCCGCGTATCGGTGGGATGATAGTAAATCCTGAATACAGGGAATCCACATCGATTGGTTCCGAAAATACGACGCGAATAATTGATTGTGCGTATTGCTCGGGATCATCCCATGGATTTGGATGGATGCCAATTGCATTATCGGCAGGAGTATGGAAAACAATCGTCGGTGGAGTGAGATCTGAATGTACATAAAACACCGATTCATGGCGTTCGGTTAAATCGTTTCCCTCGGTGTCCTCAGCCGTTGCTTCAATGCGAATGATGTAGCAGTTTTCCAAAAGCGGGATACGCGGAGAGAATGTAAGCGTTCGGTCATCATCCCATCTAAAAAATCCTTCAACGTGAGCGGAATTTGATGAGGTGAGCGAGAATGCGTTATTTGTTTTTTCACGATCCATATCTTTGGAAAAAATAATTCGAATGTTCGCATGCGGAGACACGTTTTCTTCAAGATGCGATGGGGTAACATTCACAATACACGGCCTGTCAATTTCAAGCGTTTCAAAGATACGGTCGCATCGAAGCGAAAGCAGTGCACCAATGAGCCAAAAGCAAAATTTTTTCATGATTATCCTCCTCAAAATGCGTTACGGATCGAGTGTATCCTTAAATTCGCATATAAAGCTTTCTTTCATTGTATTGCCGCGTGAGTCCTTTAAGCCCGATACCCCTCCTGCGATTGTGAGTCGGTAAAGAACGGGATCTTTCGTGTGTGGATTTCGGATATTGACAAGCCCATCAAGCGCGATGGTGGCAACATTTCCTTCATCTGATAGCTCAACATCAACAATGCAGGGGCTTCCCTCGCCTTCGATCATTACGCTCTCAATAAGCGAATGCAGATTGACTTTTACGGGTTCAACGGCATTGGCAAAGTGCACCCGTAAGAAATAGTCATTAGGATTTAACTGATTGAGTGGTCCCATGTACGCGTGCAATGGCCATGCGAGCGATGACCCATCAAAGATGATTTGGTATTGAGATGTTTTGGAATCGTAACTTCCTTCAATCATCGCTACTCGAAAAGGTATTGAATCGGGTGCGTCGGTTTTAAATTGTACAGAAAAGATTTCGCGCAACGTAAGTCCCCTTGTATCCTTTGCAGAAGGGGAGATGGTAATGGTATATGCGGTTTCCATCCCGAGTGGGGCATCGGGGGAAAACGTAAAAATCGAATTTCCCCCTGACCAATGAAATTTTCCTGACGCATGAGGTTTAATCGAAAATGCATTTTCGACAGAAGAAGGGTCCATTGGTTTTGAAAATTCAATCGCGATTGATGAGAAGCGGCTCACATTGCGGTTGAGTGTGCGAAGATCGAAGTAGGGCGGGGGGATGGTGCCGCTTTCATACGCCCCTCGCACGAGCGGTGGGGTGAAATTTTCGCCTGCAAGGAAAAAGAGAGTGAAATTTTTTTCAAGAGGATTTCCTGCTCTATCTTTCGCGGTGGTTGAAATTGTTACCCGATATTGCGTTCCGTATTCGAGTTTTTCCTGAAGTCGATATTTAAGCTGGGTGTTTTCTTCGTTCCATTCTATATAACCGCTGGCATCGGGAGTTATGCGAAATGCAGTTGATGTTGCGATTGTATCCATTGGTTCTGAAAAGAAAATTTCAATGGAAGTAATATCTACAGGAACGGATTTTGTACCACCTTCCGCATAGGGAGGAATTGAGGCGAGGATGCGCGGTGAAACTACATCTTTACCCACGTAAAATTCGAGGATAAAATCCCGTTCCATTGTGTTGCCATGCACATCTTCTATGGTGCGAGGCAGTTCGATTACGCAGCGCGAGGCATTTGTAAATTGGCGATGAGGGATGAATCGGAAAGCATGTGGCGATTCCCATTGAAATCTTCCTTCCAGCGAAATATTATTTTCTTTAAGAATAAAATTATTTTCGATTAGCGGCTTATTCACTGCATTGTTGAATTCAATTCGCACTGTCTGCATCGGCGCAACGTCATATTCGCCGTTTGAAGGAATGTGCGATACGATTTTGAGCGTTTCGAATTGGCTGCACGAGAAAAAGAAGATGAAGAGCATGTGAAAAATTCTTTTCATTATTTCCTCCTATGTGGCAAAATTGCATGGCGCAGTAAAAGCGGAATAAGAAAACCAGATGAAAGAGATGAAATTACAAGACCGCTTATGACAGCAATCGCCAGCGGTCGCCATAAGTTGCTTCCTTGACCAAAGGAGAGCAAAGCCGGCAGAAAGCCGAGGATGGTCGTCATCGTTGTGG
>JAOAAF010000076.1:6205-14546 GCA_026419015.1 Spirochaetota bacterium | reverse complement strand
CTCTACTAGTGTCGGTGCAATGTTTAATTGTGAAATGTAGGGCGATACTCGTTTTTGGGTAATTCCAAGTTCTCTCCGTAATCGGGGTGGGATATATATCATAAACATCATTCGGGTATAATCGGCATATTGAAATCCCGCATCAAACTTTGAAAGATCAAAACCAGACCCATGATCAGTTGCGACCACAATCATTGAATTTTCAAGCAAGCCATGCGTTTTAAAAGCTTCGTACAAGTTTTTAAACACATCGTCAGTATACTGTATGCAACCCATAAAATCAGGGCGCCACAAACTTGCCAAAGGAGCATTGAGGACTCCCTTAAAATAATAACGAAGCGGTGCATAAAAAGGTTTGTGCGGTGTATTATAATGCAAATACACAAAAAATTCCCTTCCTGCATTTTCTCTCAAAAAGTTAAAAAACCTTGTGGTGATGCCATAAGTATCGTACGGATTAAATGAAAACTCATAGGATGCATCAAACCCATAATCAACCCCAGTACCCAATAACTGTACTGTAAAACCGCTGTTCCCAAACTGCCGCGAAATATATCCATTTCTTCGGAAAAATTCTGGCAATGGCATAAATTGCCCCAAACGAACCGCCGCATAAAAATGTTCTATTTCATTATCTGGAATGTAATTTCGATTGATGCCATGGCGCGAAAGAAATGGAAAAATTGAACAAAAAAGTCCTACCGTGGAAATGCGCGTTTTATCGCCTAATGCAAACATGTTATCGAACACTATAAATTCTTCCTCCGCTTTCTGCTTCATAAACGGGGTGAGAGAAGAATTTTCGTTATACATGCTCCACAACCGAGTGGAAACTCCATCAAACACGATGTAAATTACGTTGTACCGCCGCTGTTTTGCTGGAATAAAAATTCTTGGGTTTGCAATCGCAATTGCTGAGTTTCCTTTATTCATAAAACCGAGTTGAATGCGTCGCCCTTCGTACTTCGATAGGTGAATTGTAAATATTTTCCACCCAATATCGTCAGTGGCACGTGGATATTTTCTATTGATAAATCTTAACACGGCATCTTGGGCAGTAAATTTCTGTTTGTATTCGTCCAAATAAAGCTCTTCAATCACCGTAAATTTTTTTCCCGATTTCAAAACCACCGCAAGATTGCCACTTGCCAGCGTTGAAAGCCCAGCAAATTCAGCCCTAGCGCCTTTTTTTATCTCTATATCAAAGTACACACTCGTCCCCATCGGCAATAATATTGCAGATCGCTCATCAACCCAAATGCCTTGATGGCCAGTCCCAATTCTCACATGGAGATGCGCATTTTTCCCATAAGTATATGCCTCTTGCTTTATGAGAACCCGTTGCTGCTTTATTTTATTTAACAATCCCTCAATAACAAGCGAAGATGCATTGCCGAAAACACGCATTTGCGGAATACGTTGAAGAAGATCTACATCGATTTTTTCAGAGATCAAAGGAGAAGCAATTCTCGCTTCTCTCTGCGTGATTGCATAATCATCTGGGAAAAAGAAAAAAGACCAAAATACACAAAAAAGCATTGGGGCCACGATTATTGCGAAACCGCAAATGATAAAAATTTTGCGAACCACTTTCATTTCTGAATCTCAAACGATTAAAATACTGGATCTGAAAACGCTGGGAAAATAAACCCGTCTTTAACTAAAAGATTCCCATAGCTTTTTTCCTGTATAAAATCATAGAAAAGTTTTTTCATCGATTGCAATACATCTTTCCGCTCTTTTGACAGATCGCGTTCATTCAATGGATCTGAAATTTGATCGTAAAGCTCAAATGTTGCTCCGCTCGAAAGAGGTACATAAATGAGCTTATATTTCCCTGCAATGATTCCCCGATGCTTTGCAGCATTCGTGATATTTTGAAATTTCTGCATGATAACAAGTTCGTTGCGGTAGCTCGTATCGAGTTCTAAAAGACCAGTAACGTCGGGATAAACAATACGGCGGTGGGGGAAAAATAAATTTGATTCTGGGTCATAATCAAACCACAAACCTGTTTCAAAATACGCATCTACTTTCTCGCCATCTCGCCACTTTTTCTTTTGAAGAAGCGACGAACCGTGAAAAAATTCAGGCAAAGGAATTCGTGCGGCATCAAATACTGTTGGCATAATATCTATCTGACTCGAAAAGCGATGCACTGTTTTCCCTTTATCGTTTTTCAGATGAGGGGAATATAAAATGAACGGTATCTCAAGCGATGGCATTCCTTTTAGATGTTCACCGTGCCCCATTCCAAGATCTTTTTCAAAAAGATTTTCGCCATGATCGGAAGTGATTATCACTATCGTATTCTTTTTTAAACCGCTTTCTTCAAGGTAATGAAGTATTTTCCCAACTTCGCTATCGAAGACTCGTATCGCTCCATCGTACAATGCCACTATTTGCTTCTTATCCGCTTCAGTGTCCATATAGCGCACATCTTGTTTCGCATCCCCCATTTTCAAAATAACCTGCTTGTAGTACTTATAGGGTCCACGATATGCTGGATCAGCATACATAGCATAATAAGGATACGGTACAGCATATGGGAAATGAGTCACCGAATAAAATGAGGTAATAAAAAAAGGTCTATTTCGCGCTTTTCGAATTGCAGTTAGTGTTTCCTCCGTTACAGCTTCATGGTGAGAAAATTTTGCAATTCCCCGCAGTTGCGGGAAAAAGAAATCTCCAATCCAATTTGAAAGAAACGGCAAAAGAAATGTTTGCTTCTCGATAAGCATTTGTGCCAAAAAGACATCAAAATTAAATGTGAGTGCATATACTTCAGCGAAACCAAGATCGATCCGTGGGAATATATCTCCCGCATAGTCCGAAATTATCGCCGTGTAATATCCTTTGCGGTGCAGAAACCTTGGTGCAGTAGGCAATTCGAGATTTCGTTCTCTCGATCTTGGAAACATGTGTTTGATATCGTGCGTTAGAGGATATTGCGACATCAATAAGCTGACCCATGCGGGGAACGTCCGTGGAAGTGCAGAAATCACACCTCTAAATTGTAGCGATTCCCGCATTAGTTGGTCGATATTCGGCGTAGTCTTGCGCCAGTACCCATTGCCGCTAAAATGGTCGGGCCTGAGTGCATCGGAGGAAAGAATAAGGATATTCATATGTGCAGGATTATATGCATACATCAGTTCATCTCTTATAAAGAACACAAGTATTCCAGCTATAACGGTAATTCCCACAGAAATGCTTACTTTTGTATATTTTTTCAACACCTGATATGCACGAAACGCCATTGATTTAATATCTTCTTGGAAGGCACGATATACGCGAATTGCAGCAATTCCAAACGAAATTCCCACAATAGACCATATAATCGCTGCGGGGAATATTGGATTAATTGAATCCGTACAAAGTTCCAAAAAACGCGAAAAAAAAGGCGAATGGTTCGCAAAATTATCGACGAACAGTTGCGGGTAAATGATGCACTGATGCACAAACACCATTAATGTAAAAAATACAATCAGCAGTACATTTACTAATATGCGTTGCCACTCTTCCCGCAAAAAAAGCCATCGCGATGCAATCGCGTCGAGTGAAATAGACATCAATGCACCTATAATTCCGCCAATGAGCAAATACGCACAGAAGATTTTTAAAGTATAATATATTATTTTCCACCAGAATCGCTGCACGATTTGTTGAACAACTTCTTCACTCGTATTCCCCATATACGATAATGAGAAATTCATAATATTCGAACAAAGAAAGAGAATAAAAAATACCACTACTCCTGGAATCCATCGCTTCCTTATCTCATACAATCCCTTAATAATTTTTTTTGAAGTATGTATCAATTGGATTTTCATGGCTTACAAATTAATGAATTTTTATGGCAGGGGGATTTTTACAGAAACTCTTTTTTTTTTAATTAGTTCATCAATTGCCACAAAAAGAACTTTCATATAATCTTTCATCGATGGGGAAAATAACAATGGATGAAAATCTTTCCGCGATACTTTTTCTTTAACCAATCTTTCACCATCATACCCGAATATTTCAAATTCAAAATCATTATTCATTAAGTGCTTTAAATCGGATATGCGAACAGCATAGATTCCTTCCACCTCACCGTCGGTAAAGCGATATTCGCTGAGATTTCGATTATCAACATACAAGTATACCCTTTGAAATTCTCTATGGAAAATTTCATTATCTTTTTCCTCATAGCGGAAATATCCCAAATCAATAAGTTTCTCTTCTACAAGCTCAATTCCAATTTCTTCGTATGCTTCCTTTTGTATTTTTCCTCCAGAAATTCCAAATGTTACATGACCACCAACGGTAATATCCAAACAGCTTGGATACATTTCTTTATGATGTGCTCGTTTCTGCATCAGTATTTCTACCTCATCTCCTTGTGTGCGCAAAATCCACAAATGCACCCCCTCATGTGCGATGCCATTTCTATGCGCAATCCCCCTCAATACTGCCTTCCCCGTAGGTTTTGCGGTTATCCAATCCCATTCTTCCAAAAGCTCTTTGCTTTGATCGCGTACGATATCCACCTATCGTCCTCCTCCCTACAGCTCGTCGATTCCATATAATTTAATTCCACCATTCGATTTTTCATTAAAATTTCAAAAAAATACAATTGCCACCGCTATATCATTCTTAATGAAAAATATCCATTTCTTGCAGTCCATTTCGATTAAATAATGTTGTCCTTCCATTTTTACCAACGAATTAAAAAAACGAACCGTACTACGGTAGGGATTTTTTTCAACACATTTCAAACAACCTTTCAGAAGATTTTCTATGCCTTCGATTAAAAATTTTAATAACTTTGCGGCTATTTCCTTGGAATTTGCCAACAATGCGTGGGGGTACAATAGTCCAAAATTGCTTTGTTTTTTAACATAATTAAGCGCGATCTAACATACTAAACATAAAAACCATTTTGTGCATAAAGTGTGTTTTATGAACTTTTTAGCTTGATTTGAAAATGCTAAAAAATGATATTTTTTTTTAATTTTTTTATATGTTATTGACGAAAATACACATAGGAGAATCCAAGGAAGGAGGTAAGGTTATGGAAGTCAACGGATTGACACCGATGCCCCTCAATATTCACAATCGTGCGAACGAGGCGATTCGTTTCTCTGCTCAAGAAAGCACCATACCCGAAAATCTTCGTAAAAATGAAATCAAAATCGAAGATGTCACGATGGATTTAGAAGAGATGAAAAATTTTCTTTTTATGATGCTTCGCGGTGGCGCGATTATGGTCGAAAACGATTCGCCCAAACTGGGGAAATTCGTTAATCGTGTCGCATGACATTTATCGAAAACAACTTTGATTTATTATATTGGTTTATCGTTGACAAGAACAGATGGGACCCCATATTCGCAACGAGCACAATGCGTTGGGATGGCAACAAAAAAACAAAAATTCGATATTAAATAAAAAATTATATTATTAATTTTTTTGTTGACTAAAAAAACCTTTTTCTAATATTAAAAAAACAATCTTTATTTCCTATTCATAATTATGTCTAATGACATAAAATAAATGTATCAGAAAATTCTCAAAGGTGAATATAAATAAATAACTCCCATGAGCAAAGATTTACAAGAAAGGTCAGATAAGCTCATTAAGGAATTGAAGGATAGCCTCATTCCTCTTACCGATGAAATCAAAAAACTAAAATTAATCGATATGAAAAAAAGCACTTAATAATGTGATAAAGAGGTAAATATGCCAGCAAAAGGACAAAAAAGAAAACAACAGATAATCGAAATTGCGAAGGAGATGTTCTTGCAAAATGGATTCCAGAGCACTCACATAGGGCAAGTGTGCGAAAAGCTTAACATTGCGCGTGGTACTGTATACCAATACTTCGGTAACAAACGAGAAATTTTATACGCTATTATGGAAAAAGTCGAAGAACAAATTGATGATATATTAGATATTGAAGATTTGCGCGATTTTTATAAAGGAAATCCAAACGCGAAAGCAATTGCGAAATTCATTACCGATCGGCTCGCTTCTATTATAAATGCGCTTCTCGAAGAACCAATAATAATTAAACTGATATACAAAGATATTGCAGGAATAGACTCAGAAGTAGTTGCACGAGTTCACAAATTTCAAGAATTCATCGCAAAGCTTCTTATTCGTGACATCGAAGAAATCAAAAAACGCGGTTTTTATAAGAAAAACATTAATTCCGAAATAACTGCATTAATGCTTATTGGTGGAGTACAATTTATTGTCTACGAATTTACAAGGAAGGAACGTAATGTATTGGATAAAGAAATCCTTGAATCAATTGTGAATAATTATATCTTTGGTGTGTTAAAATAAATCAAAATCAATAATAGTATTGACAAAAACCCGGTTTAACCGGGTTTTTTAATTATGGCGCGCCATCGCATAACATGCCATCGTTTACGGTATCCATATTTCACATTCATACTTTTTTTGTTTTCCCTTATTCCAAATCCGCACATCGACGCTGAAACAATATCCGATGAAAGTGCATTTAACGATATTATTAGCTCAAATGAAAACCGAATTAAGCGAGGTTTCGAATATATAGAAAAAACAAAGCCAAAATCATTAATCGTTCCATTAAAAAATATTCTCATTGCAAAAAACAACAACGGACTACATCCATTAGCACTGGATGCCCTTAAATTGTACCCTCCCCACGAAATCATTCATGTATGGAAAGAAATTTTAGAGAAAACACCCTCATTCCTTGTAAAAGTCCAAGCAATACAAGTTTTAACTTACATAAACACCAAAGAGATTATACCCATTATAGCCGAGCAGCTTAAAAGCCCGTTCACCTCAGTGCGAGAAGCAGCAATTCAAAGTCTAAAAAAATTTCGAGACGACCGCGTCTACGCGTTTATTCTAAATCTCGCCGCAAGTGACAATCCAATCTTCACTGTATACGCTCTGAATGCGATTTATCACATGTACGATAGCCGTTTGTATAACTTTTTACTTGAACAACTAAAAAGCGAGAATAAATCAATTCGTTATCATGCGTTGCTATGCTTAGAAAAAAACGAATTAAATAAATCCCTCCCATATATTAGCCAGCTTGCGCTTAAAGATGAAAATTCTGAAATGCGCGTAAAAGCAATTGAGATACTTGCAAATGCTCCTCAATTCAATTCGCTCCCAATTTTCTTACAATGCCTACACGATGATAATAGAGATATTCGATACGCATCGATCCAATCAATCGCAAAGAGAAAATTCAAACAAACTGCTTCTCACCTTTCAAACCAACTGTATCATGAAAAAGAAGACGATATAAAAGGACTCATTATGGATACATTGGTTGATTTCAAGGATGGTGGTGGATATAAAGGCTTTTCCAAAATCATAAGATATGAAGGAAATCCTAACATAAAAGTGCACGCGGCATACTGTATCGGTAAAATAAATCAAAATCAAGGGCTACCCATTTTGATTGACGCGACGAAAGATATCGATTATCGCGTCCGCGCAGAAGCTTTACACGCACTTTCCAATTACAAAGAAAATAGATCAGCCGAAGTACTTCTTTCATTCATCGAAACGAACGATAACCTTTATGTACGGTCAGCTGCCTTATATTCACTGCAAAAACTCAAAATAAAAACAACACTTCTCCCGCTTTTTCGCGCGTATACTAAAGAATCCAATGTAATATTTAAAGAATTACTTAAAGACACTATTGAAGATCTCATTACACATATTACTCGGTAATGGATACAATCAACTATGAGAATCGCAATTGCACAAATAAATCCCATCATCGCTGATATAAAAGGAAACACCACCAAAATCATTGAATACATTGAGAAGGCAAAAGTTTCCCATGTAGACCTTATTGTTTTCCCCGAAATGGCAATAATTGGATATCCGCCTATGGATCTTCTTGAAAACAAAAAGCTTATCAACGATAATCTTACCGCTCTCAAAAAAATTGCACTTGTATGTGATCAAATCGCTGCCATTGTTGGTTATGTCGATTACAGCTCGCATCGTCCTCCTTTGTTGTTGAACTCCGCAGCTTTTTTATTGAACCGTCAGATCGCTTTTACGCAAGCAAAAACCCTTTTGCCAACATACGATGTATTTGACGAGCTCCGCTACTTTACTTCTGCAACTGAACAAAAAACTATATCTTTTAAAGAGAAAACAATTGGCATTACCATATGCGAAGATATTTGGAACGATTCGGATTTTGATGATAATCCTTATAAAGAATATCGAAGATATGAAATTGACCCAGTGATGAATCTCATTTCACAGGGAACAAATTTTATCATAAATATCTCCGCATCGCCATACTGTATCTGTCTCTTATACACA
>JAOAAF010000076.1:0-6196 GCA_026419015.1 Spirochaetota bacterium | reverse complement strand
CACTAGATCGCTCGACGGCAGCGTCAGATGTGTATAAGAGACAGCTGCATGGGGAAAAATACCATAAAATGGGAGATGGTACGCGAGATTGCATTAAAGCATCGAATTCCAGTATTATACGTAAATCAAGTTGGTGGCAATGATAGCCTCATCTTTGATGGAAACAGTTTCTGCTTAAATTCTCGAGGCGAGTTCATCGCGAAAGCTAAAGCTTTCGAAGAGGATTTGCATGTTTTCGAGCTCGATGCAACACGGTTGGAAATTCTTCCAACAGAACATCCAATTGCTGACATTGAATTAGCTTTAACATTAGGACTTCGCGACTACATGCACAAATGCGGATTCACCACTGCAATTGTTGGCTTAAGCGGTGGGATCGATTCTGCGGTCACCGCTGTCCTTGCCGTAAAAGCGATTGGCGCAAAGCACGTGACAGGAATCACCATGCCATCGATGTATTCATCAAGAGGAAGCGTTGACGATTCTATTCAGTTAGCAAAAAATTTAGGAATCGCATTACACATCATCCCAATTTCTGAACTTTTCTACGAATACAAAAAATCATTGGAAGCAATTTTTCAAAACCTCCCTGAGGATGTTACCGAAGAAAACTTGCAAGCGCGAATTCGTGGCAATTTGCTTATGGCACTTAGCAATAAATTTGGAAGCCTTCTGCTTACCACGGGCAATAAATCAGAACTCGCAATGGGATATTGCACCCTTTACGGCGATATGTCGGGAGGGCTTGCGGTCATTTCCGATCTTCCGAAAACACTCGTATACGAACTCGCAAATCATATTAATAAGAACAGCGAAATAATTCCGCGCGCGATAATAGAAAAGGCACCTTCTGCTGAATTGCGTCCAAATCAAAAAGATCAAGATAGTTTGCCGCCATACGAAAAGCTCGATAAAATTCTCGAATGTTATATTGAAAAGCGAATGTCAGCGAAGGAGATCGTGGATCTTGGTTTTGATGAGAGTACAGTTATTGAAGTCCTCACAAAAGTGAATCGAAACGAATATAAACGCATACAGGCAGCTCCAGGATTAAAAGTGACGTCGAAAGCATTTGGGATTGGTAGAAGAGTACCAATTGCGCACAAATTTCAGCCCTAATTCCTTGTAATATGAAAATTCTTTTTATACAGCTTCCGCTTATCGACCATAGCCTCACGTACATTCAGGGAAATATTGAATATGCTCCTGCATGTATTGGCGCTTATTTAAAATTCCGCCTTAACACTGAACACTCATTAGAATTCTTGCCATTTGTAATTTCAAACTTCGCATCGAATGCTTTTCTTGTGGACTGCATTGCAAAAATTAACCCCGATATCATTTGTTTTTCAAACTATCTGTGGAATGTTGAGCGACATCTTCGCATTGCGAAGGTGGTAAAATCGTTCCTTCCTCAAACTAAAATTTTTTTTGGAGGCCCAGAAATTGCCAATGGCTCGTATGCGTTGTCCGAATATCATCCTGAAATTGATTGTTTCATTGTAGGAGAAGGAGAATGGTTTTTTAATAATTTTTTTTCGCATAAGACAGAAGATGCAATTTCACTTATTAACAATAATCCAATCGCAATACAACCACCAAACGCGCTGGTACCAATCACCGAATTGGTTGAGCCATTTACTGCTGATTATCTCGATCCTATGCCCGATGGTTCTATTTTCATTGAAATGACGCGAGGATGTCCATACCGATGCGATTACTGTTATTACTCAAAAAGCAGCATAACTGTCAGAGAACATCCAATTGAAGTATTGCTCAAGGCGCTCACATCAGAAAAAAATGTGCGAGAAATATATATCCTTTCTCCTACTTTTAATCGTGCTACAAATTTCCACGAATTATTAAAAACAATTCGCGCACATAATCATGGCATTCACCTTCATACTGAAATGCGAGCCGATGGAATTGATGCAACAACAGCACGACTCATCCGAGACGCAGGTTTTCGAAGCCTTGAAATAGGGCTTCAGACTCTCACAAACGATGCGCTAGTACAAATCAATCGCCATTCCAAACCGCACAAGGAGATTGACGGAATGAAATATTTACGCGATGAAGGTATTGAATTAAAAATTGGAGTAATCCCTGGCCTTCCAGGAGATACGCCTTCACGTTTCATGAAAACTGTCGAAATACTTGTACGGGAAGGATTTCGCGATAACATTGAACTATACCCCCTTATGATTTTACCTGGCACGCGTATGCGAGATATTGCACGAAATCGCGAAGCACGTTTTTTACAAAAACCTCCTTATTATTTTCTTGAAGGATGGGGTTTTGCCGAAAGCGATATAGTGGAAATCGGAAAATTGACAGAAGTGCAAACAGGGTACACTTCCAGGATTGATTTTCTTCCCGATTTTTCCCTCCCGGAGGAGGGATTTCTCATTGCCGGTATTCTCATCGATTGCAAAAAAACGCCACATTGGCACAAAGAAGAAATTTTTTCATTTATACAAACTTGCGTTTTTACAATCATGCTGAAATCCGATGAAGAATTTGATGTTTTAAAACTCACCTCATTTTTCAGTAAGCTCCCTCTTATCGATCAGTTATATGTGATAGTTTTTATTACAAACCGTTTGATCGAAGAACAACTCATTGCTGATTATATCTTTCACACATTACCCAACTCCTTTTTTACGCGAATGAATCATTTTCACAATACCATCGAAAAATCGCCTTTTCGTTTTTTTCAAGTGTTTGATCAATATTCTGCGTACAAGAAAGCTAAGAAAAGTTATTCAATAATTGCCCCAATTATAAAAATAAATTCTAACACCATCTCGTTTACTCACGAAGTAAATCATTTCGAAGATTATCTTCTCATCGACAGCCATAGCTACCGTGACCTTCGCCATTGGTTACTTGAAGAATTCTGCGATGATCCCGAATGCGTTGCCTTTGAATTGAAAGAAGATAAGGAAGATTTTTATCGGAGCTTGAAAAAAGAATTTTATCACATCGAAGGGTTATGTATCAAATCGCTTTGACTATATCGTCGTTTTCCTTAAAAATTCCATATAATCACCCGATGCGTAATAAATACCTAAATCGCGGACAATAATGTACTCCTCTTCGCTGAGAATGTTTTTTGCCATCACCCGAACCCCTAGTTGATCGGCAAAGATTTTTGCGCCATTAACGATTTTAATTCGCTCTTTAAAAAAATGTATGTTGCGTATAATATTTTCAGAAAAACACAAAACCTTACATTCAAATGAAGAAAGAGCATGAAGCAAATCTTGTCCAATAAAGCAATTATCAATCCCAATCGACACAGATGATGGCAAATTTCGAGATAAGATAGTAAGCTGATTTACCATATCATTCGAAATTTGAGATTCATTAATCATTACTAACAAATCCCATTTTGTAAAAACATTTGCAATTAACTCAACGAAATCCATAAGGTCGATTTTATCAATCCAAGGGATCATCAAAGGAAATGACTTATTTGATTTTAAGTGTTGTCTAATATTTAGCAGATAAGAACTCACTTTTTTCGGCGTAAAGTTATCAGCTATAAGCACATCAAGCTCGCTTGTGAAACTTTTCCCATCAAAAAGAACAACATATTGGTATTCGCGATGGAAATTAAATGTATTATAAAAATATCGCATTTTTATATTAATCTTTCCCTCGAGTATCCCGCTGATAAGCCTTCGCATGGTTCGGCGCAATTTTTCAAGACTATTTCGCTTTTTGTATACAACATTTATATTCGCTATAATCCGATTTATTTCATCGAGTAAAACCCATGGCCTTTTTTTATTATAATATATGACATCGCACTCAAATCCCAAATCAAAATACATGCTCGCCGGATGGCTACAAATGCTTTGAAATATCTCACTGCATAGGTCCTTAAATTTTTTAATATTAAAAGAAAAGTCCACAATGCTAGGAAATAGAATAACAAAATCCCAATGAAATACGCTGGCACGGCAATAAAACGTATCCGATGCAAAATTGTTTTCACACGATCTGATTATCGCATTTACAAGGTTACGGATTTCGTAATGCAAATTCTGTCGGCCTCGTACTTCACCATGAAAAGGGATTTCTTCTACCCTAATCGCCATTGTCCCGATGCTTCGAATTTCAAAATCGAGATTTATTATTAAATCTAACGCTTTTGGCAAATACAGTAGACCGCTCTGCACATCTGCATTTTCTTTGGTAAGAAAAATTTCTTTCCCCCCTTTTAAATATTCCCAAAACCGATCATTGCGCCCCATCAGGGGACTATACACGAGCGTTCGCCCTCTGCCTTCATTTTTGGCAGCATACAGTGCATGGTCAGCCTTCGATAACAAATGGGAGAGATTATTTGCCATCTGTGGATATTCAGCTATTCCCGCACTGAAGTTTGCTCGGAAAACTTTTTGTTTTTCCCCTTTAAACGAAATTCCGCAAAATATACTGCGAATTTGTTCAACAACTTCTTTTGCTTCTAATGCATTTAATCCCGGGAATAATAACACAAACTCTTCTCCCCCGAATCGAGCTGGGATGTATCTCTCACCGCAGATGCTCTTTATCACATCAGCAAAAGTCATCAGTACATTATCACCCATCTGGTGGCCATGAATATCGTTTATTTGCTTAAAGTGATCCAAATCGAGAAGTGCCAGTGAAATGCGTTGTTTTTCCGATTTGTTAATTTCTTCATTGAATTTCTTCAAAAATTCTCTTCTATTGCTCAATCTCGTAAGTTCATCTGTTACCGCAACCTGGTAAAATTCCTCTAATAGGCGAATTCTCGATGAGACGATAGCTCTCAACTCATCTTCAGCTATTGGTTTTACCAAAATTGCATCAGCACCTGTTTGATACGCATGTACTCTATCTTTTAAATCTTTTGACTCTGTGATAAACACAAATGGTATGAATCGCGTTTTAACACCTTTTCGGATTATTTCCAAAAATGCAAAACCATCGATTTGTGGGAGCTCTGCTTCGCTAATGATCAGGTGTGGAAGCCGATATGTGATATTGCTAAGCGCCTCAGGGACACTTTTCGCAGTAATAAAATCATACTCCTCTTCTTTAAAAACATGGATTATTGACCCAATTTCTTCCGAATCCGACGCTACAACCAACACTATGTGTTGTTTCTTCGTTTCTTTCAATCTAATATTCTCCTACCAACGCGTTTATTTCCTCATTCAACTCTTTAAGCGCATGTACCGCTGCTTTGGCATAGTGCATCCCGGAAAACCGTTTGTAGGCGTAATTTATTGCACTCGATGAATTTATACGATGAATGCGAAAATCGCTCTGTGCACAAAGAGATTGCACCACTTTTTTTACATCGCCGCCCTGGGTCCCAATACCTGGGATCAAAAGTGGAATTTCTTTACCTGACATCGCGATGCTGTGCAAGACCTGCTCCAGTTGCTCATGAAATGTTGCTCCAACGACTGCACCTAAACCGGGACAATCCCATTCGATAATTTTTTTGCATACATGCAGGTACAGCGGCATACCATTGACGGCTACATCCTGGATTTCCGATGAACTCACATTTGATGTTTTTACCAACACATATGCCCCCTTCGCGGGATAATTAAGTATAAACGGAGCGATTGAATCAAATCCCATGTAAGGAGAAAGCGTAACCGCATCAGCAGAAAAAAATTCAAAACATTCTTTAGCATACGCTTCTGCGGTTTTACCGATGTCACCGCGCTTTACATCCAAAATTACGAGAAAACCTTCCCTTTGGTACAAGGCGATAAGGTGGCACAATGCCTCGAGCCCATCCATGCCATATTGCGCGTAGAAGGCGTAATTCGGCTTTACCGCTGCGGGAAATACTTTTTGATTTATTATTGAATTTAAAATTTCTTCATAAAATGCCACAATCGCTTTACTCGCTTTCTCTCGTATCGGGATGTCTTCTAATACTGGATCCATCCCCATACATACAATGCTGTGAAATCTTTTCGCATCCGACTTAAGTCTCTCAAGATAATTCATGTTTTCCCGTTATTCTCCTTTTAGCCTTTTCATATATGCAGTGTAAATATTGTAATTTTCCTCATCAAAGAGCACAAAGACGACCTGCATGCGATACCCGGTATCGCGCATATATTCCAGCACAGTATTGATCGCAACCTCGCACGCCTCTTCTTTCGGATACCCATATACCCCTGTTGAAATTGCTGGA
>JAOAAF010000075.1 GCA_026419015.1 Spirochaetota bacterium | reverse complement strand
CAATAATATAAGAAGTTAAATATAGAAAATCTCCACTTTTAAGGTGGAGATTTTTTATGGATAAAATATAGTTAATTAATAAAATATTCTATATTTATATTTTACTTTTATGATTTCAAATGTATAATTTATTATATACTTATAGTTTATATAATATTGAACAATAAAACTACACCGCTCCGTTAACAACATTGGCGAGCTTTTCCGAATTACGGCTTATTGCGCCGATAAACCCAAAAATTCGGTGATTTGCCGATGAAATTTCTACTGACATTTCCGAGAGACGTTCGATAGTGTGCATCGTTTGCAGCATTGCATTTTTTTGTTCTTGGGTTGCACTCGCCACCTCTCGCGACATCAAGTCAATCACTGCTGCCTGCTGGACTACGATTTCTAAAATCTTGTTTTGCGCTTCCATTAACCTCTTTACCTCGGAAATTCCTGTGGTAATTGTTTCAACCATCGAAAATATTACATCAGTGGACTCCTTTGTATTTATGACTAAATTTGTTCCTTGTTCGATATCTGCAATAACCTTTTTTATACGGTGGGCAATTCGTTTGGAATTATCCGAAGTCGCTTGTGCGAGTTTTCCTATTTCATCTGCAACTACTGCAAAACCGCGACCGTATTCTCCTGCCCGTGCCGCTTCGATTGCTGCATTAAGGGAAAGGAGATTGATTTTATCTGAAATATCATCGATAATTGTCACAAATTGGTCTATTTCTTTACCGCCAGCGTTGATAATATTCATCCGTTCGGTCATTAGCTTTAGACTTTCCTCTGTCGTTTTCGCAGCTTTAGTAATTTCCTCCACGCTCTTTGCAACGCGCATGCTTTCTCGCAACACCGATTGCTGAGCTAAATTCAATTCATCCGCAAGGCGCTTCGATTTCTCGCCCTCTGCCTGTTGTTGCAATGTTGAGTGATGTATTCGCTCTATGGAAGCAACGAGTTCATCGAACGTTGAAGACATCTGCTCACTCGTTGAAGCTTGTTCCATTGAAAGCTGTGAGAATGCAGCGCTTATTTCTCCAAGTTCTTTGCTCACTCTTAGAAAATCTTCTGAAATTTCGTTCACCATGCCCACAACGCCTTCCAAAAATTTTGCCTTTTCTAATGCATTTCTTTCGCTTTCTTGTTGTTCTTTCAAAAGCCGCGCGAGATCTTTGCGCATTGTATTAATTTTATCTGCAAGTCCAAACGAAAGAAGAACAACTACAAGTGCCGACCCAATTTGGATACTCCATTGTGTAATGAAATTTGTGGGCAATATGCCGAAAGTTTTCAATACATAAAGAACAATCCCCAGAACAAAGCCCATAAATGCAAAATTCACAAAAAGTGCTTGGCGCGATTTATACCTAATGCTTACAAAAATGCCACCAATATACAGCACAATCGCACAAACACCTGCAAAAAACGTTGTTAATCTAATTGCGACCGAGTATGGAACAATAAGCGTTACAGCAGAAAGCGCCAATGCAGGAATGATGCATATAATCCACACGAGAAAGTGCAACCTAGGATATTTGAAAAGCTCAAGAAAATAAATAAAAAACACACCAACCGTAGCATAGGTAAAAGCCATAAAAAATGGTAATGATTTATTTCCCCACCATGTATGCTGTGGCCATAAATACTGAAATGCATACCCATTCAAACACATCTGGAGCACTATCCAACTCGATATAAAAACCGAATAAAACAAATAACTCACATCGCGGCTTGACGTGAAAATAATAAAATTATACACAACCATAATGATCATCAAACCGTAAAAAATCCATATTACAGGTTGTTCTCTGGCAAGCTTTGAATAAAACCCGAGTGACGAATAGAGATTTACTGAAAAATTGCTCGAACTGGAGGATTTAATTTTAAAAAAATACTGAGAAGTAGTTCCTCTTTTTTGATGCAAATAAAATACAAAAGATACATATTCAACCTCGCGATGAAAAAAAGGAAGCAAATCCCCCGTTTCAACTCTTTCATATTCTCCCATCTCGTTTGGTCGATACAAAACGACAGAATCCAACATTGGATATGTAATTTCGAGAAGAAATACATCCATGCGAGAACGATTTTCGAGGGTAAAACGAAACCATAAGGCGTTCTCGGTAAACCCGAAGTTAAAGGTATCAGCATTTGGCCTTTGCCAATCCACGCGCATGCGCACTTCTTCAAAACTAAGGGAATTCGTTGGATCTTCAATAAATTCAATATATGGGCTCACATTTTCATGAGTAAACTGTTCAGCAATTGCCAAAGGAACAAATTGCTGTTGTGCAATAATTTGCGATGGGGCAAACAGAACTAATAGAAGCACATATACAAATAATTGAGAAATCATTCGCATGATTTTGACAATTCAAGATGATTAGATACTGACATATCAGTCTATTTTGGTTATATATCCTGTCAACCATTATTTTTTTCAATTTATTCCTGTTTAACAAAAAAAAGACGATTCCGGGCGGAATCGTCAATAATTTAGCGGATTGTTTGGAAGGTTGCCACCGGTTTCCCAGTGACAGTGATAATATACACCACAATTCATACCATGTCAAAAAATTTTTATTCCCAGTAGCGCAACTCTATTATACAATTAATACAACACCACCACCAATGCAATTCACTTATAAAAGCCGACGAATCTCTGCTTTTTCTACCTGTTTGATTGTGCGATGAAATCGCACAGGAATACCATTCACCGCACAGCACATGATGTTCAACACATCGCCATGGCTTACCACTAAAATTGTTTCGTTATGATATTCCCTTTCGCATTCCAAAATAAAATCAATTGCTCTTTTGGCAACTTCCCGACACGATTCGACCCCATATTCGTGATGGTCTGGATCCTCTTCATCCATTTCCCATACTATTTCATACATCGAATCATCGCCTCCTTCGAGGCTTCCAAAAAATCGTTCTCGCAGAAGCGGATTCGTTCGAACTTCGCTTGCAGCGAGTTGAGCGGCAACAAGTTGTGCGGTTTCAAGAGTTCGTAAAAAATCCGAGCAAATAATATACGTAATATCTATGTGATGTTGAATTTCCTTTGTCTTTTGTAAGACTTGAAAGCGACCTTTCGGCGTTAATCCATATCGGGAAATTCCGGTGAGCGGGGAGCTTATAATTATTCTCTTTTCGTTCGCTTCGCTTTCGCCATGCCGCATAATAAAATACGTATTTTTTAACCGGATCATTTGTATTCATGTCCCTCATTAAAATAGAATACAAATAAATTATTCATTGTCAATAAAAATTGCTTTCTCATTACAAATGATATCGTAAGATATTTCACATATTTCCCGATTATGTATTGACATCATTTTCTTTGGAAATTGTACTTTGACATCCACGCGATACATGAACTTATTGGAGAATAATCCATGCACGGCATGACAATTGTTGCGCAAAACATTTCAAAAAAATTTGGGGAAAAAACAATTTTTAAAAATATTTGTTTTTGCGCATCTCCGTCACATTCAATAGCGATAACTGGTCCAAACGGCTCAGGGAAATCGACGCTTTTGGAAATAATTGCTGGCATCCGTAAGCCAAGCGAGGGAGTCATAATCTATCAACAAAACGGGCATACTCTTCCCGAACAAACCGCAAATCGTTTCTTTGGGTTTTTAAGTCCACGCCTCCGCTTTTACGATGAACTCACAGCAGCGGAAATTGTCGAGACGGTCGCCAAAAATCCTGAAGCGCGCAAGCGCGGATTTTATTTGATCACCGAGTTGGGCCTATCCGATTATTATCACATGAGGATTGGCAAATTTTCTACTGGAATGATTCAACGTTTGAAAATTGCTCTATCGCTTATAAACGATCCCTTAGCGATTCTTTTAGATGAACCGAGTGCCAACCTCGATGCAAAAGGCAAAGAAGTATTCATTTCGTTTTTAAAAAACCTCATTCCTTACAAAACCATTATCATCGCCACAAATGAAGAACACGAAGCGGCGCTTTGTACCGGGAGGATTGCACTTGGGTCGTGAAATTATTCGATTGCTTCTAAAAGACATTCGCGTTGAACTCCGCGAACCGAACACGCTTCTTATTGTTGCCTCTTTTGCTCTCTCAACGACAATTGCCACGGCAATTGCATCGGGGGGTGTTCAAATTGGAAATTTTGAACGATCGCTCATTTATTGGCTCACAACGTTTTTTAGCGCGATGATGAGCATGTCACATTCATTTACCAGAGAAGAAGAGCGAGGTACCGCTTTTTTCCTCCACCTCATCGCTTCTTCTTACGCTGTATTTCTTTCAAAATTAATCTTCAACACCATTTTTTTTATTATTATTCAAGGAATTATCACTGCAGCTTTCCTGTTCTTCATTGAGGGATTAGTTGCCTCATGGAAGTACTTTTTGCTCATCGCATTTAGTGGTGGCATTGCACTAGCAACATCATCAACCATACTGTCCGCCATTGCTGCAAAATCTTCTACACGCAATGCCCTTTTTCCAGTAATCGCATTACCAATTCTTTTGCCCATACTCATTGCAGCTATTCACGCAACCGCCGAATCGTTTGAAAATTACAAAATGCTCTTTCCTAGAGAAATCATTTTTTTTCTTGCTTTTTCTCTTGCACTTTTTTCGATATCAATTCTTATTTTCCCATATATTTGGAACAGCGAATGAAACACGCAGCGAGGCTTGTACATTTCGCAATGCCAATTGCTATTATCATGGCATTTTGCTACGCACCGACACCGGATTTGCATGGTGAGACAGGACGGCTTCTTTTTTTTCACGTTCCTCTCGCATGGACATCTACATTCGCATTTGCAGTTGCAGGATGTTGCGCAATTGCATTTATTTTTCGCAAACGCCTTCAGTTAGAAGCAATTGCCCGTTTTTCAGTCGAAATTGGCCTTCTTTTCACAATTCTGGCAACGGCCTCTGGTGCAATATGGTCAAAATTAAGCTGGGGCTCTTTTTGGAATTGGGACCCGCGTCAAACTTCGATCATCATGCTCATGCTCATATACCTTGCTTCCATAAGCCTTAATGCCTCCCTTAAAGACCATCCAAGTCGCGCAACGATTGTTTCTGCGTATCTTATCATTGCATTTGTGACATTGCCCTTCTGGATTATCGTTTTCCCAAAAATCTTCGGCTCACTTCATCCACAATCAGGTAGCCTTGTTGCAGACTTTCCAACAAAAATAAGTTTGGTATGTTCTGTTGTTGCATTTACATTGCTTTACTTGACTTTTATTACAATCAAATTGAGATTATTTTTACTTTACAACGATGAGGCACATATCCAATGAAACTCTTTATTCCAACTGCGAAACGAATAACATATTTATTCACTGCATTCGTACTGATCGCAACACCGATTTTAGCCCAACAAGTTCACTCATCTTCGCCATGCGATGAGAAAAGTACCAATTGTGCAATAGCCATGTGGGTCATTCTCGGGATTTGGATAATAATTTCAATTTATCTATATTTCATTGATCGAAAAATATCTCATTTGGAAAATACAAAGAAACATGACTAAAAAATTAATCATCACAGCAATTGCGCTCGCATCCATTGCAATTGCATTCTTTTCGATGAAGGATTCCGTACGAACTTACGTTTCATTTGAAGAAGCAATCGCAAGCAAGCGTTCCGTGCAAATTCTAGGCATTCTCGATAAAAACATACCCATTCAACATGGTAACGGTTTTTATGTAATGCATTTAAAAGATAAAAATGGGACATCGCTTAAAGTGCGCCATCGCGGGACGCAACCGATTAACATCGAACATGCGGACTCTGTGGTCGCTCGAGGCAAATTTAATCCAGAAAGCGACTTTTTTGAAGCGGAGAAAATTTTGGTTAAATGCCCTTCGCGATATGCCAAAAGGGAATATCCGAACAAGGCAAATAGGAAATAACACTTTCGCGGTTGAACAAAAGTGGCGTCTCATTGCATTATAATGTTTTGTGCAAATTCAATAAATAGGTGTAAGGGATAACATGCATACGGGAACACTTTTACTTATAACATCGCTTGTGCTTGCTGTAATCAATTTCATCTTTCTTGCACAGAGCGCTCGCGGAAACAAGTTTGCGACAATTACATCTCGTCGTATCATTTACCTCATTGCAATCATCGTATCTTTTTCATTTATACTTCTGTTGCAATCGTTTATTTCTAACGATTTCACTCTTGGATATGTTTATCAGCATTCTTCGCTCGATCTTCCACTTTTTTACAAAATCTCAGCCCTCTGGGCAGGACAAGAAGGGAGTTTTTTGTTATGGCTTTTCTTTGTAAGCCTTATTGCGGTCATCATTGCCCGCGGAAACGATTCCAACCAAACAATTCTTCTTTCGGTGATTACAATAAAACAGTTTTTCCTTCTCATTTCGTTAATCCTTTACAACCCATTTACCCGATTGTGGGAAACACAATCGGGAGCGCTTTCCCACCTTTTGCCTCATGTTCCCGATGGACTTGGACTCAATCCGCTTTTGCAAGACTTTTGGATGGCAGTGCATCCGCCGCTGTTATTTGCTGGTTATGCATCTTGTGTAGTTCCCTTTGCTTACGCGATCGTTGCGCTGATGAAAAATGATTACGAATGTATGTTCATTAACGGCTATCGTTGGACAATAATCGCTGCAGCGCTATTAGGAACCGGCATATTCGTTGGGGGGTATTGGGCATATGCGGTGTTAGGTTGGGGCGGTTATTGGGGATGGGATCCCGTTGAAAATTCATCTCTAATCCCATGGCTTTTGCTCGTAGCCCTTTTCCACGGCCTTATTGTTCAGCGGCGTACGGGTGCCCTCGTGCGCACTAATTGTGCACTCGCACTTTTTCAATTCTTATTGGTATTGTATAGTGCCTTCCTTACCAGAAGTGGAATTCTTTCAGAATTCTCAGTCCATTCGTTTTCAGGAGAAAAAGTTTCGTATCACATGCTGTATCCCCTTTCATTTTTTTTCATCATTTCGATTTCCCTTATGGTT
Organism: Spirochaetota bacterium; assembly: GCA_026419015.1. Classification (GTDB taxonomy): domain Bacteria; phylum Spirochaetota; class UBA4802; order UBA4802; family JAGODF01; genus DYLV01. The sequence continues at coordinate 7,730 of JAOAAF010000075.1, read as the reverse complement.
CTCCGCTTTCAAACAGCACGCGGTGCATCGTTTGAACAAAACGCGATAAGCCAAGAAAGCTTCATCGTCTTTGGTTTAATTGTGCTCACATTGTACGCAGGAATCATATTTGTAGGAACATCGATGCCAATTTTCACCAAAATGTTTGCCTCACGTCCATCTGCAGTAACAGAAGAATTTTATGCGATTTGGTCAGTGCCAGTGGGAATTATGGTTCCTGTATTCATTGCGCTTGTTACGTACACACGGGGTAAAGAATTTGAGAAAAAGGCGTTGGCCTTGGTCGCCTCAGTTTCAATAGCCAGCGGAATCATATTCAATCTTTTCCGCACCACGACGCCATCTGCATATGGGATCTCAATTGCATCGTTTTTCGCAATTTTCTCAATTGGGCGAGACTGGTTCATCAGGCGCTCAAAGGCGCATCGGCCTGCAAGAATTGCCCATGCAGCGATTGCTGTCACATTGATTGGCATCATCGCAACCGCATATCATTCAATTTCAATACAAAAGCATTTACAAAAAGGCGTAGAAACTCTTACTGGCGGTGTTGCCCTTACTTTTATGGGGATTACAAATGAACAAACACCTCATCTTCGTTTTATCATTTCAGCAGGTAACTTTTCTTTAGAAAGACGTGCCGCCTATTATTATTCAGAAAGGTTGCGTTCTGTTTACAAAGAACCTGCGATAATTCGTGGAGTCTTTAACGATCTATACATCGCTCCGCAATGGTTCGCTGAAGGAAACGACATCGCTGCGATCATTACACTACAAAAAGGCGAAACGAAAACAATTGGCGATGTGGAAATTACATATGTGGGTATAAAAGAGACTACGAAAAAATCTATGCAGGAAGGAACACCAGAGGTATTTGTCGAGGTAAAAATTAAACAACGAAACGCAACGCATTACCTGTCACCTGGATTTAGAATTTCTGAAAAAGGGAATCTCGAATACATAGAAGCGCGATTTTCAAAGCACAAAAGGAAATTGTTATTAAAAAACATCAATCCGGAATCAAAGGAAGCAACATTTTTTGTAGAACCGGCTGCTGATGCAGTAATCCCACCTGACGAAGTTTTCGTGGAAGTATCTATTAAACGACTTATTAATTTTGTCTGGGTTGGAACCACTTTAATCTCTGTTGGACTTTTTTTCGCATTCTGGCGCGTTCGAAAATAGTCTTAAAAAAAGAGGTACAATGAAGCGTGAATCACAATCATTTGATGTCGTAATAAATAAAAAGGCACGTTTTGAGTACGAAATCATCGAAACGATCGAAGCCGGCATTGTGCTGACAGGAACAGAAGTGAAATCGGCTCGCAAGAGAAAAGTGAGCATAAACGATGCATATGCGAAAATAAAAAAAGGAGAAGTTTTTCTTGTGAACATGAACATAGCTCCATATGAAATGGGAAATCGTTTCAATCACGATCCGGAACGAGAACGCAAGTTATTACTCCATCGACAAGAAATAAAACGTCTGACAGGAAAACTTAAAGAAAAAGGATTTTCGCTGATTCCTCTAAAGGTATATTTTTCCAATGGAAAACTAAAAGTGCTGCTTGGTCTCGGTAAAGGGAAAGCAAAATACGATAAACGTCGCGAAATCCAAAAACGAGATGCCGAAAGAGAAATGCGCCGAGCAATGAAATACCGTTAACAACCTCTAAAAAAGTGTCATTAATCCAATCGATGCATTTGCCGACAGTTGTTTATATCTTCCAATCGAATACGATGCGAATGCTTCACAGACAATATAATGGTGCAATGTGATTTCAAAAGAAATACCTGCGTGCATTGCGCCGTTAATGAGAATTTGTGCTTCATCGGAGGAAACGGTTGTCGTGCTTTCCTCTTCGGCAGCATCGCTTTCTATATGCATTCCACCGCTTACCCCAAAATAGAGCAGCCGTTCAATGTAAAAATAATTCCATTTTACAAGAAGATAATATGAGGAAACATGGTTGGTATTGTGGGGATCAATTAAAAAACGCACATAAAACCCCATCCACTGCTCTCTATCTATGCGCGCGCCCGATTCAATTATGGGTGAAAGAAAACCTCTCTCAAAAGCAACTTCATCTCCAAAAGATCGCCTTTGAGAAACTCCACCCGATACTGTTGTGTAGAGCATCGACGCTGCAATCTCTGATGCAAATGAGATACAAATAATACACAAAATCGCTTTATTCCATGAGCGCTTTGGCATTTTAATTTTTTCTCGGGATTTAAATTTTCTTCCCGATTGATGTATAAATATTAAGAACCAATTGCACAAGCAAAATTTAAAAATAGTGTGACATAATTTAATGCGACATAAAAATAATTGACAAATTTTAATCATTATTATAGGATGATTTTCTAAAGATGTGAAAAAATTTTACCCTATCGTTGGAGTAAAAATATTCCATTGGAGCGATTTCGATGGCAATGCATATTATAACCTTTATAAGTTGTCTCCTCTTATTGTTTATTTTCAGAAGGCTCGATCGCTCAAATCTCCGCTTAATCAAACTAAAAAGATATGCAGACAAAGCAGCAGCTGAATTTCAAAAATTGGTTGAGAAAGAACACCGCAGATACCGCGATGCAACAATTGAGATGGATATTTTAATTAAAAAAGCGCATTCTTTGAATAGTTCGTTAAAGGATTCAGTTCACGACATTGAACAAACGCTTAAAGGCCTTCACATTGAAAAAACAAATTTAAGCAAAGTCGAAGAAGATCTCAAAGTAATTTCCGCAGCTGCACGGGATGTAAATAAGCAAATTGAATTTATTTCATCTGCAAGAGCTGATTTCGAAGACTTTACGAAGCGTGTAAGCCAGCTTACCGAAAACCTTACCCGTATAGAGAGAGAAACAGCATCGCTTTCTTCTGCTTTTGCCGACAAAATACGCGAACGATCGCGAGAGCTTTCCGAAGAAATCGCAATACAAGTAAACCGACTGAAAGAAACAATAAAAGAAAAAGAAGAAAAGCTCATTGCAACCACCCGAGAAAGGGTTGAACAGTTGGCATCTCAATTTTCAGAACTGCTCACTGACCTTGAAAGCCGCGTCACCGAAACAGGGAATGCTCTTTTGGACAACATTCGACTCAAAGTCGAAACAGTAAACAAAGCTGCTACTTCAATAGAAAGTCGAGTCGATTTTGCTGAAAAAAAGGTGAGCACAATTGCAAAGCATATTGAAACAATTGAAGAAACTGTATCGGATCTGGAAAATTCTGTATTTGGCGAAATAAAAACAAAATCCGACGAAATTAAAACCAATATCACTGCAGCAATTAGCGAATTCAACACCATAAAAGAATCTTTTCTAGAAAAACTGGATTCTGAAATATCACGAATTCAGTCAAAGATTAAAACGGTTGAAGAAAACATCGATCAATCGAAATCGAAGCTTATTAACTCATTCGAAGAAGAGGTCAATAAAGTTAGAACAGAAATTGACAATCTTAGCATTCATGCGATTTCTAAAAAAGATGAAATCGTTAAAGCTGCTCGGCGCGAAGCTGAAGATATCATGGAACGCATTAGTGAATTCCGCGATAAATACGAACAAATTAAAGAAAATCTCTCTTCGTTCGAAAACCAATTTGCCACCTCAATGGAAAACAAAATGGAACGCGCAAAGAACGAATTCAATGCAATGGAAGAGCGTCTGGCAAATATCCGTGCCGAGATTCTTCGATATGAAGAAAGCCAAAGCATTTTTACTCGAACAGATGAAATGATTCGGAGAGTAGAAGCAACACTCAACGGCTTTAATGAAGTTATGAAACAAGCTAAAGAAGAAACGAGGGCAATGGAAAAATTCCTTGAAGATGTTCAAAAATTCAAAGAGATTCGAAAGGCTGTCGAGAAAGAAATCAAATTTTTCGAATCGAGAAGAGAAAAGGTGCGCGAGTTTGAAGCTGAAATCCAAGGAATTATGGGGCTTACTGACGCAGTCCTTGCAAAAATTGACGCAATCGAAGATAAAATTTCAAAAGTCGATCAGGTTAATACTCGAATCGATGCACTTGCCGAAAGCTATAAGGATTTGGATGCCCGCATTCACGAATTGCACGAATACGAAGACAGCATTGTGAAAAATCTCGAATCGGTAACGCGCACAGAAATGCTAATAAATGCGATTGAAGCGCGTGTGAAGTCATTAAATAAGATTTTAGAACGATCGGAAAAGAAAAACGAGAAATTTACATCGTACCTGCAAACGATTGAAGAGAAGATGCTCTCGCTTAAAACACAAGAACAAGAAATCACTGAGGTAAAAGATAAATTTGCCGAACTTGAAGGTCTTTCCGAACACCTTGAACGGAAGATCGATCAAATCCACGCAATGTTTCAAAAGCTTGAAGCTATGCGCAAAGAGGTTGATCAAACTGACACTCGCCTCAAAGGCATGTATGACGAGACAGACAAAAAAATCAAACAGCTTGCAGATTTCCTTAAGGCTGTGGAAACAAATAATCCCATTTCTCGCCAGTTGAAAGCCGAAATACCTCTGGGGAAAAATTTAAATGAAGGAACAATCAAAGTTGTTCGTGAGCTTTCAAGTAAGGGATGGACGCCAACTGAAATATCTAAAAAATTGCTTTTAGATGAAAATTCGGTGCGATTTATAATTAATACGACATCGCTATAACAACATTGCACCACAAAGCCATTCGAGTATTTATTAAATTTAATATTGACTTTTTTCTTTCAAACTTTCTTGCAGTTCCTTCAATATTTCTTGATCGGATAGTGTTTTTCTGATTACAACTCGATAACGTATATCGAACTTTGAAGGCGTTATTACTTTTTTTGGAAATTTAAATGTCCATCTCTGTACATCTTCCAACAGCAGTTTATCGATTTCAAACAAAAATGTCGGCTCTTTAGGTCGAATTTTCATCAACGCTCCACTATCTGGGTATAACCACACTGAAATCACCGCATCCTTCACTTCATTGAATTTATCGTGTCGTTTTAGCTCATTGCACATGTACTTATCACCCCCTGGATCGGGATTCCTCATTATAGATCCATCTCCCCACATTTGCTTGACTTGATACGTGTCGGACATGTACAGCACTCGAAACAGTTCACCCGATCCTTTTTCTTCCAAAAATTTTTCATGTTCAGACTTTCGTTCCTGTTGCAATTCGGTTGTTTTACACGCATCGAGAATGAGCAAATTGATACAGAAAACGACAAGCAATAGCATATTTTTTTTCATAACAACCCTCAAATTTTTCTTGTCTATGAAATTTCAATTCTAATACTCGCCTAATAAGTAAATTTCAACCATTTTTTATGATCGATCACATTAACACATTTTTCACAAACATTCTCGATGCTCCTGCGAGCATTTTGTATCTCCTATTGTTTATTAGCTCTATTATTGAAAATATAATTCCGCCCATTCCTGGCGATACCATTACCGCATTTGGCGCATTCCTCGTCGGACAAGGAAAACTCAATTTCCTTGCCGTATATACCCTTACCACCATCGGTAGTACCATTGGATTTCTCATCCTCTTTGCACTCGGGTGGTTGCTTGGGAAAGAATTTTTTATCAAAAGAAATTATCATTTTTTTCCGGCAAAAAGCATTTCAGCAGGTGAACATTGGTTTTCGCGCTTTGGCCTATTTGTCGTACTAGCGAACCGATTTCTTCCTGGGATACGCTCTGTGATATCAATTGTCGCTGGTGCGTCAATGCTTTCCCCTACGAAAGTAGGCATTCTCGCTCTCATCAGTGCAAGTATCTGGAACTTAATTTGGATTCACGTTGGGTACAGCCTTGGAAATAATTGGGAAACCGTACGGCAAAAAACCGAAGACATTTTGACAAGATATAATGTTATTGTAATAATTGTTATTAGCGCGGCGGTATTATGTTGGTTTTTGTATCAGATGTATAAAAAAATTAATAATAATTCATAACTCACATCTGTGTGCGATGCGGTAAAATTCTGCTAAAAATTTTTGCGCGATTTCTTCGCTCTCGATAATTAAAATATTTTCATCGTTGATTGCATCTGCACCCCTGGAAAAATTAAATGAACCGGTTACAATAATTCTGCCATCGATAATTATCACTTTATGATGCATCACGCCACGGCCCCGCCGTAACAGTACATTGATGCCTTCGACACGAAATTTCATATATTCGGAAAATTCAGAACCCACTCCACGCTCTTCCATAATCCCTTCGATCGTAATTCCTTTTCGTATCCTATCGATCATTGCATCAGCAATGGAATTGCTCGTAAATGAAAATGCCAGAAAATGAATGCGAGATCTCGCGTTATGAATTACATCTTCGATAATCCTCTCAATCCTATGTCGCGGAGAAAAAAACGCATTAATGCGGATTCCATCAACAGAAATAGGAAAAAGGGCGCCGAACCTTTCAAAAGGCCTTCCGCGTCGTGCTCTTCCAAAAAGTTGTCGCTCATACATATCATTAAATTCTTCGAGAAATCGCGCTGCTAACTGTCTCGAACGGATTAACACAGCATTATTATCATGAGATGCCGCTCCGCTGACCGGATTGTACGAACCCGTCCATACCGCATCTCCATCCACAACAGCGAATTTGTGGTGCATCAAACCAGGCGATGTATCAAAGACAATCATAATTCCCGATTGCATCATTTTTTGCACAGCTTTTCGATATTGTGAGTCAGACTCCATTACAAGGCGCACCTTTACCCCTTTTCTGTGTAATTCGATCAAACAATCTGCCACTTTTCCAGATGAAATATCATAGAATGCGCCATCAAAACTTTTTTGAGCTGATCTGATAAATCGAATAAAATCGCTTTCAATGCTACTGCTTTTCTTATTAGACGCATTAAAGAAAATTTGAACTGCCGATCTATCCTGTGCGATCGCAACAAACGGAAGCCCATATGTAAATAACAAATAAACGACATTGCACACGGCCAGTAAAACAAAAATATACAACACGCAAGACATCATTTTTCCTTTCATGTTGCAGACTCGCACTGCTTTCGTTTCTGGAAACTGTATTCTTTATCTTAATAAACGTAAACGCTCGTTTTGCTCGAAGAGAAGATTTTCATAATCGACGAATGAAAAAACTTCCTCAGTGCCGTTATGTATTTGCTTTACCTTTTCGAGCAATGTTCTATATGCTGCCACATCGGTTTGCGAATTGCATTCTTGGATCATTTTTTTTATTTCTGCATCATTTTTCTTTATAAGATTTATATAAAACAAGAACGATTTTTTTAGCGCACAAATTTTTTCAATATTTCTTTCGAGTTCTACATTTCCCTTTGCACGTGCAATCATCGTATTTAAAAATGACAATATGTATTCAGCATCTTCAACCGATAAATCGAAATCAAAGAGCAATTGGTTTACTTTCGCCAAATTTAATTCTCGTAAGTGCAGACGCGCCAAAAAAACGGGATTATTTGAGAACATGTTAATATTTATTTCTTTTACGATATCGCTGGCACGCCGATCCGCAGCAATTTCATTGTTATCCTTTTGTTGCGTAGGTGTTACCTCAAAAGACATTTTTCCTCTTTCGATAACCACAAGCTCCGCGTTGCTACACCGATTTTTAATAACAACAATATCCCCTTTGCTTAACTCATCTGTGATGACAATAAACTGCGGCTTTAATCCTCCCTGCAAAGCTTTCACAAATTCCGCAACCGAATTTATTTTTCGAAGGCGCATTGGGAGCAAATC
>JAOAAF010000074.1 GCA_026419015.1 Spirochaetota bacterium | reverse complement strand
GAATTGCTCAGTATATATTCTGCTTCTTCTGCAGAATTCGTTGCGTATATAGGAACATCAACACCACCGATTGAGTTAATTGCAAGCGCTGCAAGATGCCATTCCCAGCGATTTGGCGAAAAAAGCCCCACTTTATCGCCCTTCTCAATGCCAATCGATAGCAGGTAATACGCTAAATTGTGAACCATGGTGTTCATTTGATTCCAGCTAATATCCACCCATTTGCCCTCTTTTTTGTATGCCGCATAGGGCCTATCGCCTAACCGCTTTGCATTGATTTGAAACACTGCTGCAATTGAATTTACCGAATAGTCTGCCATATTTTCTCTCCTTATAATAAAGAGTTTTATCTTAATTATTTTTTTTATTTTTTAAAGTTTTACGAAAGAACAAAAGATAAGGAAAAGAGTACTTACTCACAATTTAATGATATAATTTTTATTTTTTCTCTCGACTTTTTTAAAAACTTCTCACTTACATTAAATATTATTTTAAATATGCACATTGATTTAAAATTCACATCGCGTAAAGATTAATAGGGCGATACTTATATGTACCGCCCATTATACAAGTTCAATGTATTCAATGTATTACTTTTTTGCTTTCTCTTCAGCTTTGCTCTGCGCTTGCGCTTGTTTTTGAGTTGCCTTTTGGGTTGTTTCCTGTTTTGCTTCTTTCTTTGCTTCTTGTTTTGCTTCTTTCTTTGCTTCTTGCTTTGCTTCTTTCTTTACTTCTTGCTTTGTTTGTGCAGCAGGAGCTTGAGCCTTTTGCTCAGCAAAAGTTATTCCCAGCGATACGCAGAAAATTATTGCAATCGCAATTACAATTAAGCGCTTCATAAAAAAACTCCTCCTTTATTTTATTAAGATACTTAAAATAAATACCGAATCGGCATTTCCCCCTTAAAAGCTCTTTTTTGCTTTCATGGGATAAGCGTTGCATTGTATTCGCAGCTTATTTATTTACAGCATCATGTTTTTGTCAAGAAAATAATTAAAAAATTTCAATAAACGAGATACATTCACAGACAAAATCTTCGAAACGATAAGAGTAAAACATCGATGTTCCCCGATATCAAAACAATCAAAAAGCGATGAAACAATGCACGATTATTAATCGATTGACAGAAATACCAATAATGCATAGGGCGTGATATGCTGAAAATTCCTATCAAATAATGGATGATTCCCTTAAAATTATTTCTATCGAGAAGGTACTAACACATGAATCTCATCGACTGTGCCAGAAATGCAAAAAAAGCTTCAATCCAACTTACCAAAGTGGAAACTGAGAGAAAAAACAATTATTTAACAGAACTGTGTAACGCATTAAAACAAAACCACTCCACTATCATTAATGCGAATGTGCAAGACATTGCTCGCAGCGAGAAAGAAAAAATACCTCTGCCGCTTCTCAAACGATTAAAATTTGACGAAACAAAAATCGCCGAAACCATAAGCGGCCTTGAAAGCCTCGCAAAACTTCCCGATCCCGTTGGTAAAATACAATATGCGATCGAACTCGACGAAGACCTTACTCTTTACCGGGTGAGTTGTCCCATTGGGGTAATCGGCATCATTTTTGAATCGCGCCCCGATGCACTCATTCAAATTTCTTCTCTATGTCTCAAAAGCAGCAATGCAGTACTTTTAAAAGGTGGAAGCGAAGCGCGCGAAACAAATCGAATACTTACCGATATAATCATAAATGTATCGGAAAAATGTAACATTCCTCACGGATGGATTCATCTTTTAGAAACTCGCCAGGATGTTACCGAAATGCTCCAACTCGACGATTACATCGATCTAATCATTCCAAGGGGATCAAATGAATTTGTGCAATTTATTATGAACAATACCCGAATCCCGGTACTGGGTCACGCCGATGGCATTTGCCATTTATTTGTCGACGAAGAAGCTGACCTTAACATGGCAGTGGCGCTTGCAGTAGACTCCAAAACGCAATACGTCGCGGTATGCAATGCTCTTGAAACGCTGTTGGTTCACAAAAACATTGCAGAAACATTTTTGCCTATGCTAAAAAAGAAAATGGATGAAAAAAAAGTCCAACTTATCGGTTGCGAACAAACACAAAAGATAATTCCGGTGACGCCTGCAACGGAAAGAGATTGGCGCACCGAATATCTCGACTATAAACTTTCAATTAAAATAGTCGATTCTCTTCAAGAAGCTATTGACCATATTAACGAATTCGGTTCTGGCCATACCGACGCAATCGTTACCAATAATCGCAACACTGCAACCCGGTTTATGGAAATGGTCGATTCTGCAAATGTATTCTGGAATGCATCAACACGCTTTAGCGACGGTTATCGTTATGGCTTAGGAGCAGAAGTCGGTATTAGCACAAACAAAATCCATGCGCGCGGTCCTGTCGGATTGGAAGGACTTGTGAGTTACAAATACAAGCTTTATGGGAATGGGCATACAGTTGAAGAATACGCGAGCGGGAAACGAAAATTCACCCATCGGCGAATACAATAAATTTATGCGAAATGCGTGCAATCATCTTCGATGTAATACCGCATTAGGATATCCCAAATAAATTTTAAATTTGCACACATTACAAGGTTCACTAATATCGTATTTTTTCAAATTTCTAAATTATAAAATCCGTAAATTTGATCAACGCACGATTTGCCATCAGGTGGTATATCGTTTTACAACTGGCAACATTTCTTCGATTCCCATCGATGCAAGATTAAGCATTTCATCGAGTTCAATTTTTGAAAAGGGCCTTCCTTCACCCGTTCCTTGAATTTCGATGATATTGCCATCTTCATCCATTACCACATTTAAATCGACTTCTGCACGAGAATCCTCTGAGTAATCCAAATCCACCATCGCTATGCCATCAACAATGCCTACAGAAATCGCTGCCATATGTTTGGTAACCGGCATCTGTTCAATTAATCCTTCTTTTACCATTCTCTGAAAAGTCCTTTTCAATGCGATGAAACCTCCAGTTATTGCCGCAGTTCGAGTACCACCATCTGCCTGAAGCACATCGCAATCTACTATAATCGCATGGCCAGCAATTTTCGCTAAATCGACAAGCGAACGCAACGAACGCCCAATAAGGCGCTGTATTTCCACTGATCTCCCATCACGCCGAAGTATTTCCCTCTTCGTGCGCGGGTTTGTTGAATATGGCAGAAGAGAATATTCGGCGCTTATCCATCCTTCCATGCGCCCTTGGGCATGCGGGGGAACATCGGTGGAAATCGAGGTTGCACAAATAACTTTGGTTTCCCCCATTTGAATTAACACTGAGCCCATAGCCGCAGGACAGTAATCGGGAAAAATTTGCACTGGTCTAATCTTTTCGAAACTTCTCGAGTTCTTTCTCAATTCTCTCGCTCTCCTCCATAAGTTTTTTTAAAGCGCGAAGATCCCTTAACTTTTGATTAACGCTTTTATGATATCGGTTTAACTTCCGTGCTTTCTCGAATTCTTCAATAGCACCATCGATATCCTTCTTCACATATTTTTTAATCCCCTCCTGATAATGTTTTTCCGCTTCAATGGTATCCTCGATGGTGATCACTTTTAACATGAGCTTCGCACCAATGTTGAACGAATAAACAGGTCCAAATATCCCCGCGTCTGAATAGGATGCATCCATTGTCACATTTATGTCGCCTATTTGATAATTGAATCCCATCCCCACCGAATATTTACCGGCATCGTTAAATCGATATCCTGCCCGGATAAACATAAGCTCTTTATAATGTGCTTCAATCCCTAAATTTATTCGAAAACTCTCTTCAAATCCATACGTGAAATCATACAAGTCCGAAGCACTTATTGCGCTTTCAATCATGTCAAAATTGCACGTGAGCCATTTCGTCGGGGAATACGATGTCCCAAATCTCACCAACCGCGGAAGCGGACTCTCTCGAGCTTTTGTGCCAAAGTTTAAAAGAGCAAGTCCTACAGAAAAATTGCGCGTAGGCGCATCGAACGGTGAGTACATGTATAATCGCTTAAGTATTCCAATGTCTACTGCTGCAGAATGAATAGCAATCGTATCTATTTTTTGGTAAATGTACTTGAACCCCGCCCCTATTTCCATAAAACCAATTGAAAGCCCATAGGCAGCACTCCCGCATGAGTTATAAAACTTCACTGTCCCTACCGTATTGCCTTCTATATCAATTTTATCAAACGGCGGTACCCAAAACAGCGAATGCGAAATTGCCACAAAACCATCGTATAACGAAAAGGCAGCAGAAATGTTTTCAAACCTTGAATCTACAATAAGTTCCTGATGCATGAGCGAAAGAACGGGATACTTCAAAGTCCCCAATCCAGCAGGATTATAATACACTGATCCAATATCACCTATCATCGCGGTAAACGCTTCTCCCATTCCTAATGCCCGGGAACTTATTCCTATTTCGAGAAAATCAGCACCTGAAGTTCCAGCAGTACCTGCGGCAAAAACTTTATCGCTATACAATAATGTCGAATATAACAAAAAGAAAATGAAAAGGATTTTCTTGTCCCTAACATTACAAATATTTCTACCAGTGGTTACTTTTGCTTTAAAGCCATTCCCCTTACCCGAAATCCTTTTATGTATATGTTGCGAAACCAAATTTTTTACCGCACGTAAAACATTTCGACATCGTATCGTATTTATTTACCATAGTTTGGGTGTCATTGTCCAAAATAATCTATCAAATTTTTTTAAAATATTCATTCATGAGATCGTGGAAAGCACTTATTTGTTCTTTATGGTGAATGCTTATCTCAAGAAAATTGCCCATTTCGTCATTATATTGTTCGATAAACTGCATCACATTGGGAAATACATCGTGTTCAATAAATAAAATCGTTGCATGCTTCACGAGCGTCACCGCTGCTATTTTTGGAGAAAAAGAAGAGAGCAATTTATTCATTAAAAATGCAAACAAATAATCGCTCTCTGCCTCCGCGCATGGCGAATAGTACAACAGCATGCAACTCCCATCGCGCACTCGACAGTAAAGCGTATAATAATATTCCAATACAGAAATTGCCCCCTCGAAATGTCCCGTCGAGTAACTTTTTGCCTGTGGATATATTATATTTTTATATAACATAAAATGGAGTGCCATTTTTTTTCGAATTTGCTCAAAAATCAATTCAGTCTCGTACATCTCATACTGATCCAAAAGAACCAAAAGGATCATTGGTATTGTGGGCACCGTGACGACAGAATGGCCACCACACTCTTCAGTTACCATCTCTTGAAAACATTCAAGAGAAAGGAAATACAACGCATTTGGAATAAAATTATCTCTGTCAGAAGAAAATCTCTTTTTTAAAAATATATCACCGACAATTTCATCTTTTCTTACTATTATTCCGGTATTGCTGCGAATAGTTTTGCGAAACAGCTGTTCATCAACATCGAGCACAATATTTTCGCGATTGAGTTGTGTAATGTGATTAATTTTGCACGCAAATGATTTTTTCTGAAAATCGTACGTTAATAACGCAAAATGTGGAAACCCCAACGCATCCATTTCAGTGAGGATATCAATTGCAAGTTGACCATCCATATTTTCACTAGGGAGTTCTAAGGGATTAAAAGCAACATATGCGTTTGTTCGCCAAAAAAGATTGGATGATTTGTAAAAAAGCTTTTGGAATCGGCCCAAAAGTGCGTTTTCGGTTTCACGTTGAAAATCTCGAACTTTTTCATCGTGCGATGTAACGCGATCGACGAGTTCTTTAAACTCATCGTCAAAAGTCCTCTCACGAATTTTTTCTATTTCACGCAATATATCGTTATCTAAATTTTTTTCTTTATCAGAATTCACCTTTACTATCCTTCAAACTACCTTTTATATTATCCATGCCCAGAATTCAATTAATATCACTTACAATTAATTTGAAAGTTCAAGCATTTTTTCTAAACACCTAAACGCTTGCTGGCGAATTTGCTCTTCAACCGCAATTGCTGGCTCTTCATCGGATAATGCGCGAAAAAGCTTTTCAAGCGTAATCTTTTTCATGTTTGGGCATACGAGCTTATCGGACGGGAGAATGTATTCAACATGCGGTGCCTCTCGTTTTAATCGATGGATAATCTCCTTTTCTGTTCCCACAATAATTTTTTTCGCAGAAGTGCGCTTTACAAAATTTACCATACCGCTTGTGGACAGGATTTCATCTGCCAAATCGATTACCTCAGGATCGCACTCAGGATGCACCATTACCACCGCATCAGGATGTTTCCTTTTCGCATTCAAAAGTTCGCTTTTGGTAAATAACTGATGTGTGGGGCAAAATCCTTCCCACAACAGTATTTCTTTCTCAACATGCCGCGCAACCCATTTCCCTAAATTTTTATCGGGAACAAAAATAACCTTTTGAGATGGTACAGCTTTGACTATTCTCACCGCATTTGATGACGTACAGCACACATCGGACACTGCTTTTACCGCTGCGGTAGAATTGATATAAGTAATAACCATTGCATCGGGATGTTTTCGTTTTAACTCGCACACCTCATCGGGATGAGCCATATCCGCCATTGGGCATCCTGCATCCAGTACGGGTAAAATCACTTTTTTGTGGGGAGCAAGAATCGCCGCCGATTCTGCCATAAAGTGAACACCACATAAAACGATCATCTGCGCTGCATGCCGTGAGGCAATTCTCGCTAACTCTAATGAATCGCCCACAAAATCGGCAACATCTTGAATTTCTGGAGGTTGATAGTTGTGCGCGAGGATAATTGCATCTTTCGCGCGAGCTAAGTTGCGGATGGTATCAATGATACTCATGCCCAATCCCACCTGCAGTAACAATCATGGTAGCTCTTCATCGTCATCAATTTCCTTACAATCGATTAATTCAAACTCAACCCTCCTGTTGAATTGCTCCTGACCTGTGATGAGATACTCATTGCTCGGCTCGCTTTCTCCTTTGCTTTCGAGTTTATAACGAAATCTGCTCAACCCAAAGTTCACAAACGCTTCTTTGATTGCTTTTGCGCGCTTCAGGCCCAAATGATAATTCCGAAATTCTCTCCCTTTTGCATCGGTATGTCCAATAATTTTCACACACAACGAAGGATTGTTTCGAAGCTTTTGGATGATAGATAATACGTTGGGCATTTCGCGCATCGGAATTTTCGATGATGCAAAATCAAAATAGATTGGCCGAAATTGAATCGCTGGCGCTTCGATTTCTGCAGAAATTTCTTCAGGTTGAAATGGGGTTACAAATACCGAGATGTTTTTCATTATACCTTCTTCGGGAATTAATTGTTGCCTCAAAGGTTCAAAACGCTCATCGTTGACGTGCAAAATAACTTCTTTTGTCGTTGGGGACACCTTTATCTCGAGTTTGCCAAATGCATCGCTTTTTTGGGCATAAATTCGCTCGTCCTTTGAACTTTTGCCGTATACCTTTCTCTCTTCAATGCGAAATTCAACAGCAACCGGCTGTCTTGTTTGTTTGTTTATCACCGAAATCGCAAAACCGGTATCGGGGGATTGAAAAACTTTTGGCGATAATGTAATGGTATAAATATCAGTATTTCCTATTCCACCCGCTCTATCCGAGCAAAAGAATACTACATTTCCAATTTCAGTTATTGTAAGATCATTCGCTTCGGAATTAACTGGAAATCCTAAATTAATTGGTTTGCCGTACCTGCCATTGGTGAAGCTTACATAATAGATATCCCATAAACCACGCCCCCCTGGCCTGCTTGAAGAAAAATAAAAACCCGGCTTGTTTCTCGATTCTAAAAGCCCAAAATCGGAATATCCCGAATTAATGGGGTGAGGAAGAAGTTGAACCTTTGAAGTATTATTTCCCTCTAACTCTGCCTGATATATTTTCGATTTTTCTATGCTGTCCCCTGGATATCGTGAAAAGTACAATATTTTCCCATCCCTACTCAACGATGGTGCCCGTTCATTTTCTTCTGTATTGACATCCCCCGTAAGCCTTATTGGGGTACTCCAACGCCCGTTTTCAAATTTTGTAATATATAGATCGTTTGTATAATAATAAATTTCTCCGGGAATTTTCAAAGGACGTATTGTGCCTTCTCTATTGGAAGAAAAAATAATGAGCTTACCATCAGGTGAAATATATGGAGTTTGCTCATCATGATTTGTGTTTATCTCCGAAATGGGTTGCGGTCGCTGCCACGCCCCATTCTTAAAAACGCTCATATAAATATCGCTATTTTCTTTCTCTTTGGGACGTACGCTAAATACCATTTTCGTACCATCTGCAGTGATTGTCGGATAAAACTCATCACCAGATGTATTGACAACTTCTCCCATATTCGAAAGCACCATTTCAATCTGAGTGTGGTCAATAACATCTGCTTTCACAAACAGCGCGATCGCCAAAAGGGCAATAAAAAATTTTATAAACAAATGCCGTAAAAATACTTTTTTTATAATCATAGAATGGAAAAACTCTATTTCGGACATGTTTTATTTACGACGATACTAACGTGTTGTGTCAAATAATTTTTATGATGTTACACCATAAAAATTTCTCGCAGAATGTGATAATGGTGATTTAACTTTTTCATCATTGTCTCATCGCCATGCATAACATCGGGATGGTATTTTTTCGCTAATTCATAGTACCGCTTTTGCAAGATCACCCTACTTGGGTTGTATAGACCAAAAAACTCAAGCGCTTCATCCACAACTCCCTTTCTCAACGAATACAGGATTATACCCTTTTGAATTTTTTCCAATATTTCATTTTCACCAAATTTTATGTTCTCCGGATTTAAGTAAAAATCTTCCATCGGATCAAATGTTATTACATTTTTTATTTTTTTCCCATACAAATCGTGAAAATCGCAAAATAATTCCCCCTTAGAGTAACGTGCACAAAATTTCCCTTCATCGGGGAAATAATATACGCAATACCCCTCATGGGGCACGCGTACCAGGCGTAGGCGCAACATGTCGAGATGCAGGTAAAACGAAGCACACTGTGGATCGCGTTTGAGTTTATATAAGGCATGATATAATGAAAAATGCAACGAATACAACTCTTCTCCACATTCAGAAAGGGCAGATACTTGAAAAAGATATTTTAATAGTTCGACAGAACTTATCGGTTTTGTTTTAGTAATTAAAAATTTAAAAATTTTATTTATATCAAAATTAATTAAGCGTAAATTTTTTTTACATTTCGCCATTGCAAACCCATGCCATTTGTAATGCCTCTCCATCAAAATTATTTGAACTTTTTTTAATCGTCAATTTTTATTATTTTTTATTCGAAAAGTATTTTCCTTGACCGCAAACGTATAAAAGCTATTTTATGTAATAAGCGGTGTGTTGCTATGCCATTAAAAGCAATTGAATTCCCAAAAAATGCTACGTGGCTTAACACAAAAAATCCATTATATCTTCAGGATTTACACGGAACTGTAGTGCTTTTATGTTTTTGGAATTTCTTTGCTCCTGCATGCATACGAGCAATGGAAGAACTTCGAACAATTACAGATATATTTTCAGATCACCCATTCGTCATCATCTATATTCATTCTTCTCACTTCGGCGAATCGATTATTCCCGAGCACATTTCGCATTTTGCATTGCGTTATAGCATATCCCATCCCATTCTCATCGACAATTCATTTGAGACATGGAATAATTATGGGATAAACGATTGGCCATCATTTGTCATCATCGATGCTGAAAGTAACATCATGGGTTCTGTTGCGGGTGAAGGAAAAGCAGAGAGAATAAAACTTGCAATTGAAAAAGCGCTCGATGACGGAACTGCAAAGGGTATTCTCTTAAAACAGCGACCCCAATTTTCCTTTCCATATCGATCTCCTTCGCTTCTCTCTATTCCCTCCAAACTTGAAATCGATGCTGAAAAAGGGCACCTTTTTATAAGCGATACAGCCCATCACCGAATTTTACATGTTCAGCTCGAACGCAACAATTCCGCCCGAATAATAGCCGAATATGGGGGAAAAGCTGGTTTTAATGATGGAAAGACAATCAGGGCATCTTTTCGTTTCCCTTTAGGCCTTTGCTATGCGAACAATATTTTGTACGTTGCAGATTCCGGAAATCATGCGATTCGCGCAATTCACATCAACGAGAGAGAAGTCACCACAATTGCGGGCACAGGACATCCCGGTTTTTCGACGTCGTACAGTGGGAACCCTCAAAAAATTTCTCTCAATCTTCCTTCCGACATCGCAACCTCTGGGGAATATTTATACATTGCATTGGCAGGATTGAATCAAATATGGCAATTAGATATAGAAAATAACTACCTTACAAATTTTATCGGTAGCGGCTTGGAAGGGATATTCGATGGATCTTTCAGCGCTTCCAGCTTGGCAAAACCATATGCGCTTGCATTCCATAGCAATGCCCTGTACATCGCTGATGCCAATTCATCGGCAATACGCGTTGCGGATCTCTCAGCTCATCTCCTTACAACTCTCATCGGTAAGGGATTATACGATTTCGGCTACATCGATGGCCATTTCTCCGATGCGCGGCTCCTCCATCCAACTGGCATCGAAGTAATAAAATCGCGCATGTTCATTGCGGATACATACAACAATGCGATTCGATTCTGTGAAATCCCCGGCACAATAATACGGAGCCTTATTAGCAAAAACCCCGATAGCACGCTGTGCATCGCTGAGAAGGAAACGTTAACCCCTCTCAATGAACCTTCGGATATTGTATACTATAAGGGGAAATTGTATATTGCAGATAGCGGTAACCATCTCATTCGGGTATACGACATGGCACAGAAAACACTCATCGATTTAGATATCTCTTAACGATTGCCCTTTTGCATTTCGTTCTCACCAATTTGCTTTTGTGAAAAATAGTTTATCTCCTTACGGCGGCGCATGCGTATTCGCATATAGCGTACCGATGGATAGCGAATGAGCGATTCTGTAACTATTTCATATAAAAAAATAAGAGATAAAACCACAACAATCACAATGCTAAATGAAAAAATGACCATCCATAAACCCGTAAATTTTTGCGATTGAATTCCTTCGCTCCATTTCTCCACAATCCAACCGCTTACATAATAACCAAAAATGCATAACAAAGCGAATATTGCGGCATAATTCATATACAGGACATGCTTCCCATATTTCTTTGGAATCCCTCGAAGTGGAAAAACCGCAATTTTCCCAAAAAACCGCACCCCTTCTGTTTTCCAAACTGCCGCTTTCTGCCGAAGCTTTCGAAATACCATTATCGCAAATATCACACCAACCACTGATGAAAGCGATGTGGTTATCGTTGCCCCAACTATAATTCCTAAAAGCACAGATGCGATGAAAAACCCTATTGTAATTGTAATTAAAACCAAAAACGGGGCAAGCATTCCAATTAATATCGCAAGGAGTGTGGCAAAAAATAGCCGCCACGAACTCTCGAAAAGATGCAGATAATCATCGGGATAAAGTTTAAAATATTCCCATTCGTCTTTATACGCATCGTTTGCAGCAATATCGAAATCTTCTGCCAACGTCTGCGCATCGTTGCCAGGAACTTTTGCTGCCGTCGCATAATATTGTCTTCGAATTTCATCGTACTGCGCTCTTTTTGCTTTGTTGGAAAGCACATCGTACGCCTCTCTGATGAGAATGAAATTTTCATAATTGCGCACATCCTTTGTCGCATCGGGATGCGTTTTGCGCGCCAGCGAGCGAAAGGCACTTCGGATTTCTTCTATACTTGCATTGGGTGCAACATGTAAAATCTCATAAAAATCTTTAAACGCAAAATCCGATTCCATGGAATTTATTCCTATACCCATCGAGTTTTTGAAAATAGAATCCCCTTTTGTGAAATTGCAAAACCTTCGTGCGATTCTATCACAAACTCTTCTTCTTTTAAATCTTCGAGATATTCCAGCAATCTTGTTCCCGACATTGCAAATTCCACTTCCAATGTGTACAGCGACACAAACCCACCTTTCTCAGTTTTGTTGTATAAATATTGCAAAAGCGATAACCTGTCATTGTTCATTGCATTTCCTCTATGGCCGCAATTGCGATCGTAAATCTAAACCCAACATCGACGCGCGATGAACGGTTTCGGCGCGAATCCGATTTGCCACACTCTCTGGATCAAGCAAAGCGGTAATAATCGAATTTTCACCTAATTTTATTGCATGCACGCTATAATAGTAAAATCCTTTTTTTGCGCTGCAATACGAATATACTGCCAAATTTACCAAACCTCCCTTAGGAACTAAAACGTGCCCAAATTTTTGTAAGGGATTTATATTAACATTTTTTATCACAAAAACATTTTGTTCGGCAATAATCTCGCTTTGAAATATAATTTCGCCAAAACGATTATCGAGAATTTTAAAAAAACCTTGCCGTTTGGGAACTATGGATGAATATTCGCGATCTGGAATTGCCGTATAATCGTTCATCGAAACAATTGTGTTGCAGTCGATAATATATGTTGCAATTTTTTTTTCTCTCTTCGAGAAATATTGCATTCCTTTAAAAGATGAAAATCTAAAAAGTAGATTATAAAATGCTATTTTATTTTGCGCAGTAAGCAAATAGGGGAAGAAAGCTTTCTCCTCTGCGATTATATCGTATTCATTCAACTCCTTTGGAATAACACTTATTGGTGGCAATACAATTTTTTCTCCCAACGGTTTGCGAAACGATTTCCGACCAGGGGCACTTACTCTCGTAATGATCGTTCCACTTTCAACAGATATTTTCTCCAACCCCAAAAAAAACGAAACGCAATCGTTCGACAATCCCGGTTGCAAACTCAAAACTACTGTAAGAAATAAAATTAAAGTTCGAAAATTCCACCGCATTTTTATTTTATCGCTATCTTTTGGCACCCAATAATAAAATATTTTTTCAATATACTATCTATAGTGCTTTTCTCGCAAGGCGTTTTTTACTTGCAATTTTATATAAGGAATGCGGTATATATAAACTATGCTATCCCTGAAAATCCGAAAAGCAATAAATATTGCATTCCGCGCAATTGGATATGCGCTTATCGTCGCAGGATTTTTCATGCTCGTGGTAGGATTCGCTATCCTCGTCGAAGGCAAAACTACTGACGGTCCGGGAATAATTATCATTTCGCTAATTTTTTTCATTCCCGCCTGGATTATCCTTTTTTTCGAAAAACGATCCCGCAGGGAGATAGAATTGCTCGAGATCCTCACAGGAGCAATTATTTCATATCGAAGAATCAAAATAGAAGATCTCTCGCAAAAATTATCCATTCCTCACCACCATACCGAAAAGCTTTTAATGAAAGCAATACAATGCGGTCTCATAGAAGGGAGTTTTGACCGCACAATGGGGGAATTTGTACTAAAAGATGCAGAGAAACTCGCAGTTGGGTACCGCTTTTGCCCAAACTGTGGTTCCCCATTCGAGAAAATATACTTAATTGGTGAAACCGTGAAATGTTCCCGGTGCGGTATGATTATACATACAAAGGAGGCGTCGCATGGAAATTAGAGAAAAATTTGTAAGAGGCTATGAGAATAAGAGCTTTGCAGAGCTTGCTGTTGCTCCTCTCGATGCGCTGAAAGGAATCAGCAAAAAGGATGCGCAAATGCTTTTCGATGCATTTCATATTAGAACAATCGCAGACTTAGCGAACCTCAAATTCGCGCGATGGGCACGGGAAATTTGCGAATTAGCAGATCTCGACCCGCATGGCGATACCACATCATTCAAGGATAAGCTAATCAAAAAATACGAAAAGACACCACCAATTAAACTTGCGAAAGCACCAGTATGGGCATTACAGGGAGTAAGTCAAAAAGACGCAGCTCTTTTGCGAAAAGCATTTGCAATTAAGACAATACGGGATTTTGCCTCGTTGAAATATATCGCATGGGCACAGGAAGTAGTCGATTGCGCCCGTCCTCAAAGTGAAGCCGATATTCCGGTTGATCAAACAAAAAAACCGTTGCGTGCAATTGCCGCAATCATTTTACTAACGATTGTAATAATAGCTCTTTTCGTATTCTGGCCGCAACTCCGTTCGCTCATCTCGGAGCGTTATGCATCGACACCATCGCAACTACCCCCATTTGGTGAGAGGATTGTGCCAACATCGAAACTGGAAACAAAACAAAACGGCGACGTATCGAAAAAACACGTACAATTACCAATACAGCCAAAAGGCGATGAGGAAAGGCGAACGAGTGTTGGCAGCAATACTGCATGCGATAACTGTTACACCGTCAAATGGCAAGATACCTTAATCAAAATAAGCGAACGCCTTTCCGGCGATTGGCGGAATTGGAAAAAATTGTACGATCTCAATCGCGATGCGGTAAAAAGCACTCGATTGCTGATTCCCGGAACACAATTAAAACTGCCAGAAGGATTTAACACAACCAATGAAAACTAACGCATTCATCTCAATCATATTGGGTGCTGTATTGGCGCATGGATGCATAGGATACGAAAAAGGGATTCCCCCGCACTCAAATATTCATCACGGAAGTGCTTATGTGTGCGGATTCTTCACGATGGAAATATTTTATAAAAAAAGCATTGTTGCGATCATTCAAAATATCTCAACAGGGAAATCCTATTACATATTGTTTTCAAATAATCCCAGTAATTTAAATCGCGAGAGAAGCACCCTTTTCCCCGTAGAAGAGGGCATATACAAATTAAGCGCATTTATGGCATGTCCCTCTGTTCGTTCGCTTTTTACAATTGAACAACTCGATTGCACTAAACGCATGCCCGTTGATGTGGAAATCGGCGAACAATTTGCCCAACCATTTTCTGTGAAAAAAGGGATGATTACCTATATTGGGACATTTCGGGGACAATCATACGGCATAAACGGCGGTAAATCGATTCAATGGCGAGTAAACGCGTTCATCGAACCGGAAGAGTTCATACAGAATAGCATCCGCCAGCAATTTTCATCAATTGCATCGATGCCGATTGTTTCTGCTTTTAACCTATCCTCAACCAAATGACGTGCTGCGCATATTGCGATGAATCGCCATCTGCTGCGTCATATGAATATTGCAACGCTTCGATGACAGCAGACGATGAGGTTTTACTCGAAGGGGAAAGTAAAATTCGTCAGTCCCATTTCGTCGCGCATTTGAATGAATTCTTTTTGTACTGATGGATTTATTGGAATTCCGCGATCTTTTCGATTTAACCATGCCTCGTATTCCTTCTCCCCCGCAGTGTAAATGCGCGTTTGCCCGGGTGCCTTTTTTGATGACCGAAGAGTACGTAAAATATCGCCTGCAATGCGTTTAAACTCTTGCAACTCCGTAAAAAACGACACGTTGATTGCAATAAAAAAATGCCCTAAACGATACGGAACCTTTTTTCCATCCTGTACGCCTGAGAGCATTTTTAAATACGCGCCACCCTGCAACGCCGCTGAAAGAATTTCTACAACTGTGGCATATCC
>JAOAAF010000073.1:5789-15653 GCA_026419015.1 Spirochaetota bacterium | reverse complement strand
ACGTGCCCTTTTGCAAAAGCCATATGCCGCAGGCATCTGCATTGAGGATGTGACATGCTACGATGTTTATTGTTTTAAATGCCGCTTTCACGTCGCCGTGGTGAAGGGATTCGTGTTTTGCAAGCTCGGCGAGTGCCATCTGTTGTAAGCGAAGGCGCATTTCGCTTTCGCGAATTCTTTCTTCTTCTTTTTTTCTTTCTGTGATATCACGCGAGATGGTCACTATTCGCTCAGTGCCGTCGGAAAGTTTAAAAATGCGCGAAGCGCAGTCAAGCCAACGAAATCCACCCGATTTATGAATAAACCTTAGTGCAAACTCAGGTATTTTGGTGTTCCAAATTCGTTCTGCTTCGGGGATATCTTTTGAATATACAAATTCGGTAAATCTTTTGCCAATGACTTCGTTTGGTGTGAACCCGAGAATCTCGTATACGTTTGAACTCACATAGGTATAATGACCGTTTATGTCAATCTCGCTTATAATATCTGAACTGAATTCGGCAAGCGAGCGATATCGTTCCTCGCTTTGTTTAAGATGTTCTTCAAAAGCCTTTTTTTTAGTAATATCGCGCGCAATGCCGATGAATTCAACTACCTTTTCGTTATCGATAATAAGTTGAAGTGTTTGACCAAACCATTTTGTCTCATTGCCCACACTCACGGGAAATTCGTAATAGCTTATGGGATCGCGTTTCGCAAATTGGCGTAAATAAAAAAAAGCAGCTTTTTTTCGGTAATTGGGATGAATGAATTCAAAGCAGTGTTTGCCAATAATTTCAGAAGGTTTTAGTTGAAGAGTTTGTAACCCAGCAGGATTTATAAAAGTGATGCGCCCGTTTGCATTCGCAAACCAGATGATATCTGCTGCTGTGTTTACAAATTTTCGTAATCGTTCTTCGCTTTGTCGAAGTTTTCTTTCAACTTCCTTTCTTTGCGTAATATCGCGAACGATGCCGCGAAATCCTATTGGTTTTCCGTCATGCTGGCGCATCAGCGAGACGGATGTTTCGATGATATGCCGAGAACCATCCGCTGATATAAGTTCCCAGTCAAATGCCTTTTCGGATATTCCAGTTTTATATACTCTGTTAAAAGTGGAAAATACCTTTTGAGCATTTTCATCATCAATGAATTCGCGATAGTTCATGCCGCGCATGCGTTCTTTTGGATAACCAATAATTCGTTGAAGCGAATCGTTAAAAAATGTAAGATTGCCTTTAAGATCGACTTCGAAATATCCATCTTCGATAGTGTGAATAATTTGACGGTATCGCTCTTCGCTTTCAATAAGCGCGCTTACTGCAAGCATGCGTTCCTTTTTTTCTTCGTTTAAAATTTTTGATCTTGTTGTATCGTGCGCGATGATGGCAAAATATTCCTCATGCTTTCGTTGATGAATTTTGTGCATTGAGAGTTTTATTGGAATTGAAGAAACAGTATTAGGTTTAATTATAGTTTCAATTGTCATTGAATGCTGTTTGGATGATACAAGTTCGTTTAATGCATCAATCGCAGAGGGTAATGTGTGCGAAAAAAAAGAAAATATATTTTCCCCTATTAATCGATTGGCTTTTATTCCAATCATGTGTTCAGCGGCATGATTGCAAAAGATGATTTCCTTTTCAGAATTTACAATGATGATCAGATCTGAAATAAGGTGGCAAACCTTTTCAAAGAAACTCGAGCGGCTGTTTAGCGAAGCTTGCTTAGACATACCGTTGCATAAAGCCCAAATGATGACAGTTTTTTATAAAGTTTCACAATTCGAATATAAAACACAAAACCTCATTATACTTAAAACAAATTAAGTAAAAAAAGCAAGTAAATATTCAAGTTTATAGGAAATATTTTATAACAATAAAATTGTACTTCGACGAGTAAAAAGAATGATGTGTTGAAAAAAATAATTATTGAAGAAAAACACTGTGTTTTATATTTTGGTCTCAATAATTTTTTACTGATTTTTTAGATGAATTCCCCTGCGGTAACATTATTGTATTGGCGTTATACGTTAAAGCTGCGTGTGAAATATTTTCAAGGAGAGCGATCATGAGCTACATTAAAGGCTCTACATTGGAAAAATTAATTCAAAAGCAGGTTAAATACTGGGAGAACTACAAAAAAATTGAAGAACAAAAAGAAGAAAAAGTATGGCCATTTATTACAATTTCGCGAGAGTATGGTTGCGTCATAAGCCCTCTTGCAACCAAGCTTGCACAAGCGTTAAACGAAGTGGAGGGTATTGAACACTGGCAAGCGTATGACAGAAATCTGTTGGAAGAAATTGTAAAGGATACAGGTATTTCCGAAAAACTAATCGAAACAATCGATACAAAAAAACGAGAAGAGATGACAGAATTAATGCGAAGTTTTCTCACCGATTATCCTCCGCAGGTTACCGCGTACAAGCAGCTGGTGAAGACTGTGCGGAGCCTCTGCATCCATGGCCGTGCAATTATTGTGGGAAGAGCGGGAGTAGTCATTACGCGCGGGTTGAAATATGGACTGCATCTTCGATTTGTCGCACCTCTTCAATATCGCGTAAAGAAAATAATGGAAGTTGCAAATTTTAAAGATAAACTAGAAGCGGAAAAGTTTGTGATAAAAAAGGATCGCGAGCGGCACGATTTCCTAAACCAATATATTCGATTTGAATCGGAAAATCCTGCATCTTATGATTTGACTTTTAATGTGGCGCGGTTTACCGAACAGGAAATAATAGATACAATCATTGGTGCGCTAAGGGCGAAAGGATATATTGGGTGAAATACGTGATTATGCAAAAGGACTTCAGCAACTGTTTTTTTGAAAAATAGGTGGCGACAAATTTGCATTTTTTGAGTTATTTTAAAAAAGAAAGTTTTTTAAGATATCGATGAAGATTTAATTGGTATTTTCATATAATACAAAGGGAGTGTTTTAACTCCCTTTTTCTTTTTTAGGGATGGGAAGTACGCGATGTTGTGAATTTGGTTTATAACGATGGTTGGGGTTGTTGTGCTTATACTGCCGTACTTAAAAATTTACATTGTTGTAACAACCGTGGTGTCATTTTCATTGAAATAGCAATGCCGTAAAGCTATGTTGATTTATTGTAAAGGATCTTTCTTTAAGAATTGTTTGATTATCACAACTAGGATATGCAAAAAGGAAAGAATATGTTATTTTTGGCGTTTTTTAAGTGCACACGGTTAAACGCTTTTCCAATTATCAAACATTCTATAATCTTTGAAGGTATTTTTTATGGGGCAACGGAGTAAAAGTGGTTGCGCTTTTGGACAGAAGGGATTGTATTCACCGGAATTTGAACGCGATTCTTGTGGCATAGGTTTTGTCGCACACATTAAAGGAGTAAAGTCGTACGACATCGTACGCCGAGGCCTTGAAGTTCTTGAGCGCATGTCGCATCGAGGTGCGGAAGGTGCCGATAACCGCACGGGCGATGGTGCGGGAATAATGATACAAATACCGCATAATTTATTTTGTGAAGAAGTTAAAGGTCTTCCCTCTCAAAATTTTTACGGAACGGGATTGGTTTTTTTCCCCAAGAAAGAACATTCGATTCATCAAATTCAGATGATTTTACCGCGCGTTTTTAAAAAGTTGAGCTTAGAAATTTTTGCATGGCGAGAAGTGAGCGTGGACAATTCTGTATTAGGAGAGATTGCGAAGCGGTCAGAACCTCTCATTCAACAGATCTTTGTGGTGAGCAACGATGGCGTATGCGGCGAGGATTTGGAACTAAAGCTTTTTTTGGCAAGGAAATCAATTGAAAAATTGGTACGCGAATCTGGCATCGACGGTGCAGAGGATTTTTATATTGTAAGCCTTTCTACCAAAACGATCGTCTACAAAGGCATGTTCATGCCATCTCAACTTCGTCAATACTATCGCGATTTGCAAGATGAACGAATAGAAAGCGCAATTGCGATGGTACATTCGCGGTTTAGCACAAATACATTTCCCGCATGGTCGTTAGCCCAACCATTTCGCATAATTTCCCACAATGGCGAAATAAATACGATTCGGGGAAATCGTTTTTGGATGTCTGCGCGCGAATCGAAATTTCAATGTGAACGGTTTGGAAATTTTTTGCCCGACATCCTACCAGTAATAGAACCGAACAGAAGCGATTCAGCATCGTTCGATAATGCGCTTGAGTTCCTCATCATGGCAGGTCGGTCGCTGCCGCATGCGCTGATGATGCTTATTCCAGAATCGTGGAACGATAAAAATCCAATCCCTCAGGAGCTAAAGTATTTTTACGAATACCATGCCACATTTATGGAGCCATGGGATGGTCCTGCAAGCATAGTCTTTTGCGATGGGCGATTTGTGGGTGGGACGCTCGATCGCAATGGCCTTCGCCCTTCGCGATATGTTATAACTGTCGACGATATGATTGCAATGGGTTCGGAGGTTGGGGTGCAGGATTTTCCACCGCAACTGGTACGCGAGAAAGGACGGTTGATGCCGGGGAAACTGTTGCTGGTTGATACGCTTGAAGGGAGAATAATTCCCGATGTGGAAATCAAACAGAAGATGGCAAGGCAAAAGCCTTATGCCGCGTGGGTGCAGGAAAACAGAATTCTTTTTGAAAACATCCCTTATGCCGGCGAGGGCGATGGGATAATGGACGATGAACAACTGTTACGCGTGCAACTGATGCATGGGTATACCCGCGAAGATGTCGAACTCATTCGAATAACGGTAGAAGGCGCTCAGGAACCTACTGGTTCAATGGGGACAGATACTCCGTTGGCGGTATTATCTGATCGGCCACAAAGGCTTTTTAACTATTTTAAACAAGCATTTGCGCAAGTCACCAATCCTGCTATCGATTCGGTGCGCGAGGATTTGGTGATGACTCTGACCAGTTTCGTTGGGAAACAAAAAAACCTTCTGGATGAAAGCGAAACCCATTGCAGAATGATTAAAATACTGCGGCCAATCTTTCGAAACAGCGATGTTGAGAAACTTCGACATTATCCAAATCCCGATTTTAAAGCGGTGACAGTTCCAATTACATTTCCTGCGCAAAGCGAAGAAGTGCTTGAGCCTGCGCTCGACGCAATATGCGCAACTGTAGAACGATTCATCGATGATGGATATACGATTATCATTCTTTCCGATAAAAGTGCGAATGAGACAAACGCGCCTATACCCTCATTGCTCGCATGTGCAGGAGTTCATCATCACCTTATTCGAGAAAAAAAACGCACACAAGCGGCGCTTGTAATCGAAACAGCAGAAGCTCGGGAGATCATGCATCTTGCGCTTTTATTTGGGTATGGAGCTGATGCGGTGAATCCCTATGGCGCAATTGCAACGATTCATCATCTTCATCGCACAGGATTGTTGCCAAAAGAAATGAGTTGCGACCGAGCCGTGGAAAATTTCATTAAAGCGCAAGAAAAGGCGCTTTTGAAAGTGCTTTCAAAGATGGGGATTTCCACGTTGAGGAGCTATCGCGGCGCTCAGATTTTTGAGGCATTAGGGTTGGGGAATGATGTTATAGAAAAATATTTTACCGGTACGCCATCGCGCATAGGAGGGATTGGAATCAAAGAAATCGCAAAAGAAACGCTTATAGTGCATCGCAACGCATTTCGCGACGACGTTTCGATGTTGCCTTCTGAAGGAATGTATTCTTATCGAAAGTACGGCGAACGACATGCATGGAACCCGCTCACCATTCATTTATTACAATGGGCTGTGCGTACGAACAATTATGAAAAATATAAGGAGTTTTCCAATGCTGTAACTAAAGATAATGCCAAACCCCATGTTCTCCGAGGGCTTTTTGATTTTGTCCAACGAGAACCCATTCCACTGGAAGAAGTAGAGCCAACTGAAACAATTATCAAACGTTTCACCACTGGTGCAATGTCGTTCGGTTCAATAAGCATTGAAGCGCACGAAGCGATTGCGATCGCAATGAACAAAATTGGATGCCGCAGCAATTCCGGAGAAGGTGGTGAAGATTCATCTCGTTATGTTCTAAGAAGCGATGGGACATCATCGCGAAGCGCCATAAAACAGGTTGCATCGGGGAGGTTTGGCGTTACCAGTAACTATTTGGCCAATGCGGATGAATTGCAAATAAAAATTGCTCAGGGAGCAAAGCCAGGGGAAGGTGGCCAATTGCCCGGGCACAAGGTTGATAAAGTTATTGCAAAGACGCGCCATTCGACACCGGGAGTTACCCTTATTTCCCCACCACCGCATCACGATATTTATTCAATTGAGGATCTGGCGCAGCTTATTTTCGATTTAAAAAATGCTAATCCCACTGCGGATGTCAGCGTAAAGCTTGTCGCAGAAACAGGTGTGGGCACTGTCGCAGCGGGTGTGGCAAAAGCGCATTCCGATAAAATTCTCATAAGTGGCTACGATGGTGGGACAGGTGCAAGCCCGTTGAGTTCCATAAAGCATGCGGGAATCCCGTGGGAGATCGGTCTTGCTGAAACTCATCAAACGCTGGTGGCAAATAATTTGCGCGATCGCGTACGCTTGCAGGTTGATGGCCAGCTTAAAACGGGGAGAGATGTGGTAATTGCAGCAATTCTTGGCGCGGAGGAATTTGGTTTCGGCACAGTTGTTCTCATTACGCTCGGTTGTGTGATGATGCGCAAATGTCATATGAACACTTGCCCCGTTGGTATTGCGACCCAGGATCCGATATTGCGAAAGCGTTTCCAAGGAAAACCTGAACATGTAATAAACTATTTTACATTTCTCGCACGAGAAGTGCGTGAAATTATGGCATCGTTAGGGATACGAAAATTTGAAGAACTCATTGGAAATACAGATCTCTTGCGCGTGCGGCAAACAACTCATTGGAAGGCGCGAATGCTGGATCTTACCCCATTGCTTCACAAGGAAGGTGATCACGAGACCCCACGCTTTTTTGTGCGAAAACAAACATTTCAAACAGATACACTAATCGATTGCGTATTAATTGAAAAAGCGAAACCGGTTTTGGAAGGGGGGTACGCTGAAAGCGTTTATGTGGAAATGCCAATTAAAAATACCGATCGCGCAACAGGTGCAATGCTTTCGTATTACGTATCGAAAAAGTTTGGCGATGCTGGTCTTGCGGAAAATTCCATAGAGTGCGTATTTCGCGGAAGTGCTGGCCAAAGCTTTGGAGCGTTTTTGGCGAAAGGAATTACTTTCAGATTGGAAGGTGATGCAAACGATTATTTTGGTAAAGGGTTATCGGGTGGAAGGCTTATTGCGGTACCACCCAAAGGCGTTTCATTTGCTGCTGAGGAGAATATAATAGTGGGCAACACTGCGCTCTATGGCGCAACAAGCGGTGAGGCATACGTACGGGGAATTGCAGGTGAGCGTTTCTGTGTGAGAAACAGCAGCGCAATAGCTGTGGTTGAAGGGACGGGCGATCACTGTGCGGAGTACATGACTGGCGGAAGGCTTTTGGTATTGGGAAAAGTTGGAAGAAACTTCGCAGCAGGGATGAGTGGAGGTATTGCCTATGTTCTGGATGTTGATGGCAGATTTGATTATTTTTGCAATAAGGGGATGGTGGAACTTCTGCCCGTCCGCGATTTTGAGGATCAGGATTTCATCATCGAGCTTTTGCGGAAGCACTATAAGTATACCGGAAGCACTGTTGCCGAACAAATTTTGAAAAATTGGCATAGCTTTTTGCCAAAGTTCGTAAAAGTCTTACCAGTAGAATACAAACGTGCGCTACAGGAACAAATGCTCGAACAGATTGAACTTAAACTAAAAATGATACGCGAAGAGGAACAATTGGAGGTGCATGCGTAATGGGCAATCCGCGCGGCTTTTTAGAAATACCGAGAATTGAATCGGGATATCGTCCGGTAGAAGAGCGCATCAGCGACTATTCAGAGGTGGAAAAGCTTCTTCCTGAAGAAGATCGCCGCCTGCAAGCCTCCCGATGCATGGATTGTGGTGTGCCCTTTTGTCATTGGGCATGTCCGGTGAGCAACATCATGCCCGAATGGCACGATATGATCTATCGCGGCAGGTGGAAGGATGCGTATGCGATATTAAGTGAGACAAATAATTTCCCAGAATTTACTGGCCGAGTCTGTCCCGCTCCCTGCGAGGCCTCGTGTGTGCTTTCAATAAATGATGCGCCGGTGACAATTCGGCAAAACGAGCTTGCAGTGGCAGAGAAGGCATTTTCAGAAGGTTTCATTAAAGCCCATCCACCGAAGAAAAGAACAGGGAAAAAAGTTGCTGTTATTGGAAGCGGCCCTGCAGGTCTTGCATGTGCCGATGTGCTAAATAAAAAAGGCCATTCGGTGGTATTGTTTGAAAGTGCAGATTCCGTGGGTGGGTATCTTCGATTTGGAATACCCGATTTCAAGCTCGATAAACGAATTATAGATCGAAGGGTAAACATTTTAATCGGAGAAGGAATTGAAATTAGAACAGGCATAGAGGTGGGGAAAGATATCGATGCGGTTTCCATTCGAAAGGAATTTGATGCGATATGCATTGCGATTGGGGCACGCGAAGCGCGCGATCTCAATATTGAAGGGAGAGAACTAGACGGAATATATTTAGCGATGTCGTATTTAGAACAACAAAATAGAATTGTGCGCGGTGAGGAAATTCCCCAAAGTTGTATTATTAATGCCTATAACAAAAATGTAGTCGTAATTGGCGGTGGCGATACCGGCGCAGACTGTGTGGGTTCTGCAAATCGGCAAGGTGCGCGTCGGGTAACCCAAGTTGAAATTTTACCGATGCCACCGATTAAACGGCCTGAACACGAACCGTGGCCACTATGGCCAAAGGTTCTCAAAACATCGAGTTCACACGAGGAAGGATGCGAACGCTTATGGAATATAAAGACAAAGCGCTTCTGCGGCATTGACGGGAAAGTAAGTAGCATAGAATGCGTGAGAGTGAGTTGGCAGCGCGATGAACGAGGAATGCTTATACCCGTCGAAATTGCTAATAGCGATTTTGAAATAAAAGCAGAAATGGTAATTTTGGCACTTGGGTTTCTTCATGTGAAACATACCGGCCTTGTGGAGCAATTTGGACTTGCACTTAATCCAGCAGGAAATATTGCCATCAATGAACGCATGATGACCAGCGAAGAAGGCATTTTTGCTGCAGGCGATGCGACACGCGGTGCGTCGCTGGTCGTATGGGCTATTCATGAAGGTCGTTCGGTAGCAACGCACATCGATGACTATCTTTCATCGTAACGCGTTGCAAATGTATTTTCGCGCATCTTGTTGAAATTGGTGCGGGCACAGGGTATTGGGCTATGTGTTTAGCCTCAATTGGAGCAAATGTCGTTGCGTATGATAAAAGAGTACCAAGCGAAAATTGCCCCTGGGATTTCGCAAATTGCAATCCATGGCACGATGATACGTGGTTTTTTGTTGAAGAAGGAAATGAGAAGATGGCCGGGTGTTTTCCTGAACGGACACTTTTTTTATGCTGGCCACCGCTTCAAGATTCCATGGCGACAGAAGCGGCGCTTTTACACAGGAAGGCAGGTGGGAGGAAGCTTATTTTTGTGGGGAGCAATTTTTCCTGTGCAAATGAGGAGTTTTTTAAATTTTTAGACTCGTGTCGTAACATTGTGGATATGGAAATACCGTCCTGGCCTACTATTACAGAGGTGCTTCGCATTGTGGAATATTGATACGCAGCGGATTTGTGAACGCGAACGGTAGGTATATGGGTATATGTGAGGAAAACATTACCGTTGAATTGGTGTGTGGATGGAGAGAGGATATTTTCGAAAGCAGAGATTTTGTGAGAAAAGATATGTTTCACATGTTTATATTACGTCGTTGGCGTTGCTGTAGCATATCAATGGAAGTACGTACATGAGCATATGGG
>JAOAAF010000073.1:0-5779 GCA_026419015.1 Spirochaetota bacterium | reverse complement strand
TACCATAAATGTATCGTTAGGCATATACATTATTTTGAAGAATTGGCGAAGAATTCTCAATTGGCTATGCGCAGCAGTGGCTTTCCTTTTTGCGGTGTGGAGTTTTGGGACTACATTCATGCGCGATATCCGCATCGATGTCGCAAAAGCTGCGTGGTTCAACAACATTGCATCGATTGGGTGGATTAGTTTTAGCGCATTCTTTTTGCTTTTTGCTTTGCAATTTTATACCGAAATAGCCCCTCGAAAAAAGAAACGCCTCCGCTTTTTTACGATAGGTAAAATCGCAGTTACAACTTTCCCCTTCCCTTTCCTTTTGTTGCAATGGAATGGACTATTTATGAGAGAATATCGGTTTGAGTTGTATGGGTGGGTAGGAGTGTGGCCAGAAACGTTTCTTACGTATGCATTTTATTGTTATTATATGGGGTGTACAATAATTGGGCTTTTGATAATTTACAATATCAAAAAAAGAACAAAGAGCGCTTTGGTGCGCAAGCAATGTCAAGTCATCATGATTGCAGTATTAATTGCAATGACATGCGGTTCGGCTTCAAGCATTTTATTGCGGCATGTAGGAATTTATGCGGTGCCACCACTTGGTGATATGTTTACCTTAATTTTTGCGGGGGGGTTACTGTATGCCACTGCGCGGTACCAACTTTTTCATTTCACTCCCGCGACTGCTGCCCATAAAATTCTTGAGACGATGTCAGATGGAGTGCTGTTGATCGATACCAATGGACGGATTGTAGAATGCAATCGGGCGATTGAACATATGTTGCGGTATGATCGCATAGAACTTCTTGAAAAGCCATTCACTATGCTTGTTTCCGAAAAAGAAAACACGACGAAGCTTGTCAAAGAACTGTTGCGAAAGCAATTCATATTAAACAGCAAGGGCTTTTTAAAAAAGAAAAATGGGGAAGAAGTTCCTGTGCTATGTTCGGCAAGCATTATAAAGGATGAAGAGGAAATTGTTGGTTTTGTAATGGTGGTGCACGATTATACAGAACTTTTGAATGCGGAAATGCGATTGCTCAGACTTGTTGAAACGGCAAAATCGATTATCGATTGGGTGCCTTTTGGTGTAGTGATATGCCAGAAAAATGGTATTATTAAAACTGCAAATAAATATGCATGCAACTTATTTGGATATACTTTGGAAGAAATGATCGGCGTAAATTGCAGAAATCTTTTGTGCGCCGAAGGTGAAACCGATTGTCCTCTCACCGAAGAGAAAAGAGAAATAAAAAATAAAGAAATGGAAGTAGTTGTTGCGAGTGGCAAAAAAATTCCAATACTCAAGAGCGTGCTTTTAATTCCAATTGATGGCGAAGATACGGTTCTTGAGACGTTTGTCGATATTACAGAGCTTAAGCGTACGAAAGATGAACTCATATTTGCGCGCGATGCTGCAGAGGCGGCAAATCGAGCCAAAAGCGCTTTTCTCGCAAACATGAGCCATGAGATACGCACGCCTCTCAATGCGATCTTGGGATTTGCTCAATTGTTGAATGAAACTGAAGATGATCGTTCCAAAAATGAAAAGCTTTCGATTATTTTACAATCGGGGAAACATCTCCTTCGCATGTTAAACGATATTTTGGATTTTTCGAAAATTGAAGCCGGAAAAATCGAATTGGTAGAAACAGCGTTTTCGCTCGAAGAGTTGTGCGAAGAAATCGCTTCGATTTTTTTTCTCCGTGCGAAGAGTAAAGGAATCGATTTTGAAGTGAAAAAGTTAAACGATTCCATTCCAAAAGTAATGAGCGATAAACAGCGCCTTATGCAAATTATTACAAATCTTTTGGACAATGCAATCAAATTTACTGAAAAGGGATTTGTGAAATTTGAGTATGGATACCAGGAGGGCATCGCATTATTTAAAGTAAGCGATTCAGGTATAGGCATCCCTAAGGAAAAAATTGTAACAATATTCCAACCATTTGATCAGGTGGATACTTCAATTACCCGCCGCTATGGAGGAACAGGACTTGGCCTTGCAATTGTAAATCAGTTGGTTGAATTGTTCGGCGGTTCAATTGATTGCGAAAGCGAGATTGGTAAAGGAACCACTTTCGTGATCAAAGTGCCTATGGTACAAAGCGCGGAAAAATGTTTTCCAGAAGAGGGAATGCGAGTAAATTCACAGTTACTCGATGTACCATCTGAAAAAAATTTAAATATTCTTGTGGTGGAGGATAATGAACTTAACAGGAATCTTTTCATACGGCTTTTGGAAATGCTCAATATGCACTACGACGTTGCATCAAACGGCGCACATGCCCTTGAGAAAGTGAAGAATGCCTGGGAAAATAATCGACCGTTTGATGTTGTGTTGCTTGATATTCAGATGCCAGTGATGGATGGCCTTGCCTGTATCGAGAAAATACGCGCACACCCGCAGTACCGAAATTTATATGCAGTAGCTCTTACCGCACATGCACTTCCCACCGATGAGGAACGATTTAAAGCAGCTGGTTTTGACGATTATATCTCTAAGCCTGTCGATATCCATGTTTTTTTACAAAAAATACGCGGTATTAGTAAGCTATTGCGCGAGAAACAGTAATTCATAGCAAGTTATTTTAGTGCAGTGCAAATATGACCGATATTGAATATATATCAAATTCTCAATGTGATATTCCCGCGAAATGAGATGAATGTATGAAAAAAAAAGACCAAGCAATGCGCATTCGCTTTTGGGGTGTAAGAGGTTCAATTCCTACTCCGGGGAGAGAATTCATTAAATATGGTGGCAATACTCCCTGTGTTGAAGTGCGATGCGGCGAAACAATCTTAATATTCGATGCGGGTACCGGAATGCGCGATTTAGGGAAATCGTTAATAAGGGAATTTGAAGGGAAATCCCTTCAACTACATATTTTTATAAGCCATACGCATTGGGATCATATTCAAGGATTCCCCTTTTTTGAACCGGCATATCATAAGGGGAATGTGATACACCTTTATGGAGGCCATAGCGTATCAGAACTCGAAAAGCTTATTTTGGGGCAAATGGATCGAGAATATTTTCCAGTTACGCTTTTTGAACTTGCGGCAACGCTCAATTTTAATTCGCTTAAAGAGAATCCTTTTTATGTGAACAACGTGAAAGTATATTATACGTATTTATTTCATCCGGGACTCTCGCTTGGGTATCGCGTGGAATATGAGGGGAAAACTTTTGTGTATGCAACCGATAATGAGATATTGACCGAACCAGAAATGGAAGGTTATAACGAAAAAAATATGGAAAATCTTATAAAGAACGCTGATGTGTTAGTTGCGGAATGCCAATATACCGAAGAAGAATATCTGAAGAAAGTTGGATGGGGACATTCCTCAATTGAACAAGTAATTCGTGTTAGTAAAATGTTTGGAGTGAGAAATCTTTTTGCGTTTCATCATGATCCAATGCGCACCGATGGTGAAATAAAAACTCTCATAAAGAAGGCGAAAAAAGGTGCGGGAAAAAAATTAAATGTGTTTGCTGCACGCGAAGGGTTAATTTTTACAGTATAAAGGCATATGAAAATTTCATCCCGCATATTTTTTGCAGTAGGATTTGTCACAATTGTGCTCATCCCCTTCTTTTATTTTTCTTTTGTTTATCATGAAGTATACGAAATGTTGAAAAATCTCCCTTTGTATGAGCCCAATTTGCCTACAAGGATTCTTGATGTAAATGGCGAACTTATTTCTGAGTTATTCGATGAGCACCGTATAACAATATCGGTCGACGAACTTCCTTCGTATGTGTGTGAAGCGTTTGTCGTGATGGAAGATAGGAATTTTTACCGCCATATTGGGTTTGATATTTTTTCAATTGCTCGGGCACTAATAGTAGATCTTTTCACTGGAGAATTGCGGCAGGGGGGATCAACAATTACGCAGCAACTTGTCAAAAGGCTTTTTACGGGCGGTGAGAGAACATTTCGGCGTAAAATAGTAGAATTGCTTCTCGCAAGGGAATTTGAAAGGCGCTATAGTAAGCGGCAAATATTGGAAATGTACCTTAACCTCATTTATTTTGGACATGGCGCATATGGAATCAATTCTGCTGCGCGTTTCTATTTTGGGACTGATGCGAAAAATCTCACGCCAATTCAAGCATGTGTGCTCGCATCGCTTACTACTGCTCCGAATCGGCTTTCCCCAATTCGAAATCCAGAAGCAACCTACGAGCGCAGCAAGGAAGTTCTCGCACGGCTTGTCATTGCAGGGGTCATAGAGAACAAGAGAGCAGCGCAACAATTTGTTTCCTTTTGGTCGGAATATCTCGATACTCTCCGAGAGCGATATCCAACAATTACCATAAGGCATGCGATAAACGATCGAGCGCCGTATTTTACAGAATATGTGCGTCAAGAATTAGTAAAAAAATTCGGTGCAGAAAAAGTGTACCGCGGGGGTTTGACTGTATTTACCACATTGGATTTGCGCTGTCAGAAGGCTGCAGATGAAGTTATGATAAATGGCATTTTGCATCAAGAGAAGATCACATCTGCGTATAATCAGAAGGTGTTTAAAAATTTCGAAAAGAATTATGCAAAGAAGTATATCGCTCAAAATCGGAATGTAAGAAATAATTTACATTTTTATACCTCGTTGTACAGATTATTGACAGAGGAAATTGTCGATGAATTAGTTATGATAACGGATTTATTTGAATTGAATGGGATATCGAATTCACTAAGAAGCTACATTGAAGATTACGAATGGTTTCGCTCTTCCGGGAGAACAGAAGGTGCATTAATTGCACTTGATCAGTATACTGGTGCCATTGTTGCAATGGTTGGTGGGAAAAGCTTTACGCAAACAAACCAATTTAATCGTGCTGTTTCTGCTCGCCGGCAACCAGGATCTGCATTTAAAATATTTGTGTGGGGTGCAGGCATTGTTAATCGCATCATTACTGCGGCAACTCCTTTTTTCG
Organism: Spirochaetota bacterium; assembly: GCA_026419015.1. Lineage (GTDB taxonomy): Bacteria > Spirochaetota > UBA4802 > UBA4802 > JAGODF01 > DYLV01. The sequence goes on along the minus strand of JAOAAF010000073.1, from coordinate 837 downwards.
ATATTTCAACGGAAGATATGGAACCTTATATAAAGTGGCATCCAAAAAACTACGATGAAAAAACACGGGGAATGGTATTGGCACGAGAAGCATTTGCGCGATCCTTAAACATCGTTGCAGTCCAAATATACGATAGAATTGGCGGTGATAAGATATGCCGTTTTGCGTCGGATGTGATGAATGTTTCGAAGAAGCGTTTCCAAATCGATCCTACACTGGCATTAGGAACTTCAGAACTTACTCCTTTGGAACTTACAGTTGGAATTTCTGCGATTGCTAACGGGGGCTTTGGAATCAAACCCTTTGCAATTTATAAAGTAATTGATAAGAGCGGGAAAATTATCTATGAAAATACAAAAAAAGGTTCGGGAATGTCGCGAGTAATGAGTGCAGAGGTAGCGTTTATAATGACTGAACTTTTAAAGGAAGTTGTTGCAACAGGTACTGCTGCATTTGCCGTGCGTAGCCTCGCGGGGTTACGTGTACCTGCAGCGGGCAAAACAGGAACTAATACATCGTTTCGCGATGCGTGGTTTACAGGATTTACCCCTTATCTGGCTGCGACTGTATGGGTTGGATGTGATATACCTCGATTTTCGCTAGGCCCTCATCAGACAGGAGCGGCTGTTGCAGCGCCATTATGGGGACAATTTATGCGAAAAGTTGAATCTTTTAGAAAATGGAAAAATTTCCCGCGTAGAACAGAAAGAATAATTGTCAAACGAGTTTGTACAATGACGGGGCAATTGGCGTCACCATCCTGTTTGTCACGAGAAGAATATTTTATTATGGGTACCGAGCCTAAAGAACAATGTTCTTCACGCCACGATACTGCTG
>JAOAAF010000006.1 GCA_026419015.1 Spirochaetota bacterium | reverse complement strand
CAGAAGTGTAGGTTGCTTATTGATATTTCTCCCATAATAAATAATGTGAACATAGGGTCAGAGCCTATTTTTTCAAGATTTTGGGTTGCTTGTGGGGATTGTATTGATACATAATTGAAATGGACGTGTAAAAAAGGGGTCAGAGCCTTCAAAATATCTCAATGAATGATCCTCATAAAAATTGAGCGATAAATTAGTTTACTAAAAATTTTATATAAAATTCTTGATTTCTAATTATTTTAGAATCTATAAAATATCTATGAAAATATATCGATACAGGAGTGTTGCATAATGAGCACCATTTATGTTAATGGCATACAAAACAAACATAAAATATTCAATCAGTTAACCGCAAAAATTATGCATCATGTGATGTGTGCCATCATTCCACAAGGCGGAGCTTTCCCAAAAGGTGCTGCTGACTATAATTTACTATCACGTGTGGAAGAAATTATTCGCTCATACAACCCCGCAATACAACGAGTATTTTATTTAGCACTTAGATATCTCGAATATGAACCGCTGTTTTATAAGGGCAAACGCTTTTCTGCACTTTCATTAGAAGAAGCCAGTGAAATTCTTGAAAAAATGGAACAAAGCAATCTCTATTATCGGAGAATGATCGTACTAATGATGAAACTTCTAACCTGTTTAGCTTTCTATGAAATTGATGAAAATGCAAAACAAATTGGCTACACCCATGGGTGCCATTTAAAAAAACACGCAAAGACAAAACGCACGCGGAAAAAATAAATAAAGGAATCAACCCATGATGTATTATTTCAACGATTATTCTGGCAATATTGACGCGCAATGCGACATTTGCGTTATCGGAAGCGGCGCAGGTGGTGCTGTTGTAGCGAAGGAATTAGCAGAAAAAGGATTTTCTGTCATCGTGCTTGAAGAAGGAGGGTATCATACACCACGAACATGGAACGGGAAACCTACCCAAGCTCTCATTGACATGTATCGCGATGCTGGTGCAACAGGGACTATGGGCAACCCATTTATCTCGATCACTCTTGGCAAATGCGTTGGTGGTACTACAACCATTAACTCCGCAACATGTTTTCGCACCCCTCACCACATATTGCACAAATGGCAAACGGAACTTGGCTTGGAGATGTTTACCGAATCGAATCTCGAACCGTATTTTGAAAAAGTCGAAAAAACAATACACGTAACTGAATTGCCGTGGAGCATATTGGGGAAAAACGCTCGCATTGTAAAACGCGGTGCAGAAAAACTTGGATTACACGTAAAACCTTTACGCCACAATGCAAAAAACTGTCACGGCTGTGGAACATGTCAGTTTGGATGTCTGGAGGGTGCAAAGCAAAGTATGGATATGACCTACATTCCTCTTGCAGAAAAATTTGGCGCGAAAATTTTTACCCACTGTCGCGGTGAAAGGATTATCATTGATAAAGGCACGGTACAAGGAGTAACCGGCTCAATCATAAACCCTTCGACAAAAAAGCGCCAATGGAGATTCCACATTAACTCGAAGGTTGTGGTTGTTGCCTGTGGGGCACTTATCACCCCCGCGTTGTTGCACACCAATGGCCTTCGTAATAAAAATATCGGTAAACATTTATCCATTCATCCTGCCGGACGAGTAGTTGCGCTCATGAATGAAAAAGTAGAGGGATGGAAAGGAGTATCGCAGGGAGTATACATTGACGATTTTGAACACGAAGGAATTATGCTCGAAGGCATTTTTTTGCATCCTTCGCTCATGCTCCCCACATTGCCTGGCATCGGGATGCGACACAAGGAATTAGCTGCTCGCTATCCCTATCTTGCCGCCTTTGGATTCATGATTCACGATAGCTCTACCGGCGCCGTGCGCCGGTTGCCTGGAACGAAACGTATTATTGCGACATATCCTATAAAAAAAATCGACATAGAAAAATTCAAACGCGCTATTGCATACACCGCACAGATATTTTTCGCAGCAGGAGCAAAACAAGTGTTTACGCCCATCGCGACAATGCCAATACTTTCCACTCCACACGACATCGAAATTATGTTACACCATCGCGTAAAGCCAAATCAAATGGAAATTATGGCATTTCATCCCCTTTGCAGCTGCCGTATTGGAAAAACAGAAAAACTGGGTGCAATTCGCAACAATGGGGAAAGTTTCGAAGTAAAAAACCTTTACGTATCCGATGCCAGCATCATACCAACCTCGCTTGGCGTTAATCCACAGCTCACGATAATGGCTTTCGCAACGATGATTGCAGAACATATTGCCCGCAAAACTTTTTGAAAAATGGCCGATTGTGTGATACATTAGAAAAAAAGCACAATTGAATTAATTTTGCTCATGAGATAAATGAGAATCTGCTCACACAATAAAGGAGATGCAAAATTTAATGTCAGAAGAAATTCTAACAATCACTGATGTTGAACAAATACGCGAAATTTTCTACAAATACTTTTTAAAAGGCGATGTATATCTAAAAACAAAAAACGGCGATTTAAAAATCTATTTTTTAGGGGTAAGCGAAAACAAAGTTGCATTTAAAATTCCTTATATAAAAAGTTTTAGCGGTATTGGCTTAGTTTTTGCTCGGCGTGGTCACAGCATCATTTATATCCAATTAAAATTTTTAGACAAATCAGAAGACGAATCGTTTATCTTTCATCCCATAAAGCTACAAATCATCAATGTACAAAGGAAAGAAGAGCGGCTTGTAATTTCCCCTCAATCGCAGAGCAAAAAAATCGTATATGTTACAAACATTATTTCTGATTTTATCATGGAAAATACGCTTTCAATGGAAATAAAAAAAATTGATCGAATTAAAGAGATCTTAAAATCCGATATCGAAGGACACTTCCCTTACATAAAAATATTTTTTTTCAACGAAGGGCGAAGCGATCCACGGATGAAATATTTCCTTCTTGGCAATAAACCTCTCCATATCTACGATATGCGAAAAAAACCATCGACCGAACGAGAAATGACCGATTATACCATATACATGAACGAAATCTATGCCAAGGATTACTATCTTCAAAATAGAAAACAACTCATCTCAGAAATTTCTGTTCCCTTCCTTTTTCGCACAAAAATTCCGTACGGGTATATACAAGTAAACAGTACGGCACCAATACCCGAGAATATTCTTTCCATAATCAAAAAAATTGCCATAAGCGGCGATGAAATGTTAACAAAAATGCGATTTTTCCCCGTCTCAAACGATAAGCTTTTGGTCTCAGACATTTCGCGCAATGGCCTTAGCATGGCATTTCGGGATCGTAAATTTATTCGGTATTTTAAAGAACGCTGTCGCGTCTATTTCGATTTGATGTTGCCAAATGGGAAAAAAGCATCAATTCAAGCGGAAGTTCGAAACATTGTTCTTTTGGAAAATAAAATCATTAAGGTTGGATGCGAAATTAAAGAAATGGACGCTCTAAGCGAAGTCAATTATGAAGAATTTCTCGAAGAAAGTTCGAAAGAAAACATCCCGCAATCTACTGAATGAGATTGTTATCTTCAACAGTTCTTCTTTGCGGATAGGGACATGTTTTACATGCATGCGTGCATAGTTTCAAAAAATCTTCCATTTCGCCATATTTAATTGCTTGCGCTGCACGGCGGCATGTGCTCGATTGCTCTTTACAAATTGGATCATCCAATTTTTCACAAAGCGTGCTAATAAATTCACAAAAACTGGCAACCGTCAAATTATCGAACAATCCCCTTGTTTCAAGCATTGCAATGCAATTTTGGCGCGCCAATGCACAAAGAACTTCTTGCTGCATCTTTTTTTTATCGTTTCTCATTTATTCCTCCTTATAGTTTTTCAAACTTACGGCTTTTTAACGATCGATACGCTGCTTCTATTAGTTTCATTTCCACCTTTATCCTTTCAAGATCCGGGCGCCATGGTTGACCAGCAATATAATTTTCAATAAATGCGCGATGCATATAGTGAAATCCAAGAAATCGAAATGGGTTAAAAATTTTTTTCTGCTTCTTCTTCCCATAAAGAGACGCATACAACCCATTGCTTTCAAACGTTATCACTCCATCGGTCCCGTAAATCTTTGAAAGTCCCATACCGCGAAATCTATTGGGAATTCTCCAAGAGTGGAAAAGCTTTCCCACAACGCCATTTTCAAATTCGGCAATAACCAACATCGTATCTTCATAGGGAATGTTTGTTTCATAGGCAACTGTCGGCATAAAAGCGATGGCACCTGTTGGCAACGCGCCCGCCAACGTATGAAGCGCATTTATCCAATGAACGCCACCTTCCAAAAGTGCACCGCCACCCATAATTTCGCGATCCGTTCGCCATCCCGTGACAACATCTTTATTTGTTTTCGTAATCTCCACACAGAGCACTTTTCCTATTAAACCCGCTTCGATCCATTTTCGCATACGGGCAATAGCTGGTTTATAATAATAATTTTCGGCAACCACGCATCTCACTTTTTGATTTTTCACCGCTTTTTCCACCATTGCGAATTCTTTCAGATTTCTGGTTATCGGTTTTTCTATGATGATATCCTTTTTATTTTCTGCTGCGCGAACTGCTAATTCTGCATGGAGAGAATGCGGAGTTGTAATGAACGCAATATCAAAATAGTCAGAGCAAAGCGCTTCTTCATAACTTCCAAAATAATTTGAACCTTTAAATATTTCTGCCATTTTTTTTGATTTCGATACCTCTCTGCTTGCATAACACAGCTCAATTTTGGGATAAAGTTTTCGCAGTATTTTCGAATGATGGTGCGCAATCGCACCGCATCCAAGAAAACAAATCCGCGGCAAAATTTTTTTCATCGCATACCTCATTTAACGAATATCTTTTAATATATCGGCTACGCGCAACGAATTCGCAGCAATGGTAAGGCTTGGGTTCACCGAACCTCCCGAAGGCATGAAGCTTCCATCGAGCACAAATAGATTTTTAATTCCCCATACCCGGCATTCTGGATCGAGCACAGAGGTTGAAGAATTTATTCCAAATCGGCACGTTCCAATCGCATGCGAAAATGTATTTATATGATAACAATACACTGGGACAGTTCCAGCTGCAAACAGTATTCGCTTTGCTACCGAATACAATGCGTTGCGCGCTGCAATATCCCTTTTGGTGTATCGGTGATATACGCGAAGAAGGGGCATTCCGAATTTATCATGCATCGAATTATCGATATAGACGCGGTTATCATATTGCGGTTGATCTTCAGCAATACAGAGGAGATTGTACAAAAAGTTTGCCGTAAATGCAGCGACATTCTTTAAACCCCAGGGGACATTTGCTTTCATCACCCCTTTTCCTGGCGTATGAATCTCTTGAATAAGCCCCCAATTGCCAATGGGTTTTCGCTTTTTCTGAGGATCGCCAAAATAATAATCGGAAATGGCAATCTGTTTATGAAATTCATTTTTCGGATTTGCCTTCGTGATGCCTATCCCGCTTACCACGCCATTCGCATGGCGCATGAGAAATCGTCCAACAATTTCACCTGCTGGTATTTCTTTATCAATTCCCGATGCCAAGAGTAAATGCGGCGTTGCAAGCGCACCGCACGCAAGCACGACGCATTTTGCGTTCACCATATAGCGTTCGCCCGTTCGCTGATTTACCAGTTCAACCGATACAGCCTTTCTTTTAGATAAATTAATTTTCAACGCGCGAGTATCGTCCAGCACCCGTGCCCCGGCAGAAATTGCCTCGGGAAGCACTACCACCGAAAGATCGTTTTTCGCCTCCACCTTGCAGCAATAATGATCGCATGTATGGCAGCGGACGCATTCCCCTTTGCCACAATCTCCACGGAAATTAATCGCAAGTGGAATGTGAAATGGATGAAGGCCTAATTTTCTCGCTGCATTGTAAATTTTTTGAGAAGGCAACGAGAGCGCAGGAGCTGGTTGCGGGAAATCCATGCTTCGTGGTGGCTCTGTAATATCGTCGCCTTTGGTACCGGCCACAAATTGCAACTTTTCGGCTTTGTCGTAGTACGGTGCTAAATCCGAATACGTGAATGGCCACGAAGTTTTGGGATCGCGCTGTGCAGAATTTTCAAGCGGGGCTCCGAAGAAATCTTCCTCGCGCATCCGAAACGCCGCTGCGCCATAAAACGGTGACATGCCGCCAACAGTATCGTCCGGCCAATACTCTTCAATTTTATTCCCATGTTGATTGATAAAAACTGGAGTATGCCCTCGATACAAAGGATTTTTAAGATGTAAGCGCTCTTCATCCCAACACGAATCATCGCGCACAACCCACCTTCCGCGTTCGACCACTACCACATCCCTTCCCGCCTTCGCGAGCGTGTGCGCGGCAAAAGCTCCACCGAATCCGCTTCCGATGATTAAAAATTCGCAACTTCTTTTACTCATTACGCAAATGGCCACACACCGCATTGATATGCACGGATGAAAAGAAACACAAATGCACTTCCTTCCAGAAGCCACGTCCATGCTTGTTCATACGTGCTTTTAAACGCAAACCACCCCGAGTGGCCTGTATCTGCCCATAAATTTAACGTAAACCTTCGTTTCCATGGCATAAATAGCGGTAATCCAACCGAACTCGGCAAATCGGCAAGATAATGGACAATGAGGCTTACAAACCCTAATACCGCCCACCCAACATTAATCGGAAGAAGAATCACACTTGCAGCGATGGCAAAAAGAAATGAGTGCGACCATGTACAATGAAAAGAATCCTTTGCCCAGCCAAGCCATATTGGAATGACATCAAAATTTGGAAGCCAATGCGCAATGAATGAAACTGCAACTGCCTCACCTGAAAATGCAGCAATTCTACCTCCCGTTATCTCAGGCGCATACGACGAGACGACGAGCGCCACTGCAACATGACCCAGTTGCATTATTTTTTCTCCTCATAAAAGTTTATTTTTAAATACTCCTCCTTAGCTTTTTTCGCATGTGGATCGAAAAGCAAAGCAATACCCATCCCCGGCAAATAGCACAGCACCAATAGCAAAATACCATGCCACACTAAAAAGGGGCGTTCATCCTTCTCAAAAACCAAAACCAGCAAAATTGCAATTATGCCTGCAAAAAAAAGAGCTACCAAAGGGGTTCGTTTTTCCATTGCGATCATAATTCTCTCTCCCACCTTGCGACGAGCTACATCCGATAGCAAAATATTTCAAGAAAAATTATTCTTTTTCTTAAGTCTTATTTCAATGAAGCTTTGAAGCTATAGAAAAATTTTTAGAAAAAAGATTAATATTTGATAATTTTACATTGCCTGATACTATTGACATCATATGAAAAAACCTTTGTTATTTCGACATAAAATCATTAACGTAATCCAAACTGCGATAATCCTTTTTCTCATGCTTTCGCTTTTTATCGCAGTAGGATATTTTATAAGCGGAAGTGTAGGAATGCTGTGGGCGCTTTTTTTCGGACTTGTAGTATTTCTCCTCACACCGCGCGTTTCACCACAATTCGTTTTGCGGATGTATCGAGCCATCCCTCTCCACTTTTACGATGCACCAGGCTTACATCGAATAACCCACGAGCTTGCGGCGCGTGCGGGAATTCATCCACCTCCAAAACTGTTTTACATTCCCTCGGCAATGACCAATGCATTTTCGGTTGGAAGCAAGCATAATTCAGCAATTGCCTTTACCGATGGCCTTTTGCGCCGATTAAACAGCGACGAAATCGTGGCGGTCATTGCTCATGAAATAAGCCACATTCACCATGGCGATCTTAAAATCATGAATCTCGCTGATACATTAAGCAGATTCACCGATGTGTTCTCGTCAATCGGTATTTTTCTTCTTTTATTATATTTTCCGCTTTCATTGATGATGGGAATATTTATCCCATTGCCAATAATTCTCTTATTGATGTGCGCCCCTACGTGCAGCGCATTGCTTCAACTCGCGCTTTCTCGTGCAAGGGAATACGATGCAGATTTAGGTGCTGTTGAACTTACTCACGATCCTCTCTCTCTCGCATCAGCACTTCAAAAATTAGAATATTATCCCTTACGTTTCTACGATTTTTTACCCCTCCCTAAGCGTCGCGATCCAGTCCCGTCAATATTGCGCACACATCCAGTCACGCAAAAGAGAATTGACAAGTTACTCCAGCTTGCGACAAGTTACAAACCCAAAAAAATTTTGATCTCTGAATATTTTTTACATCCTGATTTTGGGGAAATTGGTAAAAAACCGCGCATGTTTCCCAGGATTTTTCGATTATAGCATTATAAAAGTGCAATAGAAAATTAGCACAACGATACATTCGTCGAGGAGCGAACAGAATGAGCCACAATTACCACAAATATTATTCCTGTTCAATATCTGAAAGTTTTAATTTGCTTCAATCATCACCAATGGGAATTTCAAACGAAGAAGCACATCGGAGGCTGGCAACGTACGGATATAACGAAATCACTCAACAAAAGAAAAAAAGCCTTCTTCGCAAACTGCTCGATTACCTTTTAGAACCGATGGCGCTTATTCTCTTTGTGGCTTCTGCATTTTCATTCGCCATAAAAGACTTCATTGAGGGTTTTGCTATAACCGGTGTCGTCATCATCAATACCATCATAAGTCTTATACAAGATAGAAAAGCTGAAAAAGCTGTTGAAGAATTAAAGAAAATACTATCACCGCAATTTAAGGTATTGCGCAATGGCGCAATCGAAATTATCGCTTCGAAGCTTCTTGTTCCCGGCGACATCATTCTTTGTGAAGCAGGTGACATCATACCTGCCGATGCGCGAATCATTGAAGCAAAAAACCTTTTAGTCGACGAAGCCCATCTGACAGGTGAAAGCGACGCGGTTTCAAAAATTGAAGATTCAATACCGGGAGATTTGCAACTTTTCGAAATGAAAAATATCCTTTTTAGCGGCAGCCGCGTGTTAAACGGAACCGGCAAAGCTATCGTGATTTCCACTGGCGATGCAACAGAAATGGGTAAAATCGCGCGAACCATTCAAGAAGCAGAGGAAGAGAAAACGCCGCTCCAACAAAAACTCCAAAAGGAAATTAAATTTCTCGTCGCGTTAGCTTTTATTTCGGCAATCGTTGTGCTTGGGGTAAGTATCCTTCGCGAGTTCCCATGGCACCAATCCATCATTATCGCCATAAGCATTATGGTCGCAGTGTTCCCCGAAGGCCTGCCCGCATCCATTACCATTGCGCTCTCCCTTGCTGTTGAACGCATGGCAAAAAATAACGTGATCATCAAGCGCCTCTCATCAGTCGAAACTTTGGGCAATGTCGATTACATTTGCACCGATAAAACCGGAACCATCACCCAACACAAGATGACGGTGAAAGAATATTTCATCAACGGAAAGTTTCTCACCTCGGCTGAACTTTTCAAATTAGTTGCGGAAGGTGAATCCGATGTGCTCCATAAAATTTTTCTCGCTTCGATTAAATGCTCTACTGCAGAGGTAGAGGAGGTCGATGGCACAATCGTAAAGGAAATCGGCGACCCCACCGAAACAGCGCTCATTAAATCGGCAATTATCAACGGCTTTAAACCTTCTACCTACCAACAACATGAAATCATCGATTCCATTCCCTTTTCTTCGGAAACCATGATCTCCGCTGCGCTCATTAAGGATCCTGCGGGCTTATATGAAATTGCAATTAAAGGAGCACCAGAACGAGTGATAGAACTATGCGATAAAGTCTACGAAAAGGGTTCACATGAAACAATCACCCCGCATACTAGATCTCATATTATTAAAGCGCTCACAGAACTTTCCCAACAAGGGTTTCGGCTTATAGGCTTTGCGTGGAAAAAATCGGAAAAAGTAACTTCCATATCGCTCGATAACCTCAAAGGCTCGCTCTTTTTAGGATGTGCAGCAATTTACGATCCACCAAAAGATGAAGTCAAGATCACAATCGAAGAAACAAAACTTGCAAACATCAAAGTAGTGATGATTACGGGCGATAGTAAAAATACCGGCTTTTCCATCGCGCAAAGCGTGGGCATTGCATCTTCCATTGACGAAGCAGTTGAAGGTAAGGAAATCGCACAAATGGGCGATGAGGAATTTTCACGGCGTGTTGAAACGCTTAAAGTGTATTCAAGGGTTTCTCCGCTCGATAAACTTGCCATCGTCAAAAAGCTTCGCGAAAAAGGTCACGTTGTGGCAATGACGGGCGATGGGGTTAACGACGCACCCGCGCTCAAACAAGCGCATGTGGGAATCGCCATGGGTCGAGCGGGGTCTCAAGTTTCGCAAGAAGCGGCAGAAATGATCCTTACCGACGACAATTTTTCCACCATTATTCAAGCGGTTCGCGAAGGTCGCACTGTGTATCGCAACATTCAAAAGCTCATTCGATATTTGCTCACCAACAACATCGGCAAAGTCATTGCAGTGCTTGTAACCCCTGCATTGGGGTATGCGGCACCCCTTACGGCTATTCAGATCCTTTGGTCAAACGTGGTGATGGAATCGCTCCCCGCGGTGGGGATTAGCACCGATCCATCAGATCGCTCAATCATGAAAAGGAAAATCGCAAAACTCACCGACCCCGTTGTGTCCCGTGCGGATCGCACGCGAATGTTCATCGATGGCATTCTTTTTGGCCTTACGGTCTCTGCGGCATTCATTATCTTTCACCATCTCCATCACGATGACGCGATGTCCCGCACTGCTGCATTTTGCGTGATGTTGCTTTCGCCTCAATTTTATGCATTCGCAATTAGAGATGGCTCGTTATTTGAAAAATTGACTCGCCCCAATTGGATGCTTAAATCTTTTTTCTTCATCACACTGGCAATGATTGCACTGATCATTTTCATTCAGCCGCTTAACGTTGTATTCAACACAACTCCGATTGGTAGCGTAACCGATTGGCTTGTGATTGTAGGGCTCTCGCTAATTACGCCCACAGCGCGCTTAATAGTGGATGGATTATCTTCAAAAGAATAAACAATTCAAAAATTTCACGACACCCGATTGGGAAACTTCAATGAATTGTCTCGTCCCGATCGGGAAAATAGTTGCGACGCGCCCATTCCAATTTTTTCTTTTCTTCAGCAGTCAATGAACTCATTCCATGCCGCGCAATCTTATCGAGAAGTTCATCGATAATTCTTTTTGCCTCGTTGCGCCGTTCAATGCGCCGCCGCGTCCGTGCGAGTTTTCTTTTATAAAGCAACTGTGCAATAAATCCCCTTTTTTTCGCTGAAACGCCCCTGCGTTGCATTAGTTTTAAATATAAAAATCCGGTAAAAATCCCGCCAAGATGACCTATGTGGCTTACACTTCCCCCAACGCCCGCTGCCATATTGAGTGAACCAAAAAATTCAATTAATCCAAAGAAAATTACCACGTATTTCATCTTCACAGGTAAAACAAACCATAAAAGAACTTCTCGATTTGGCCAGGTAATGCCATACGCTAAAAGTACCGCATACAGGGCTCCGGAAGCTCCCATCGTAAACGGATTTACCTGATAATTGGCATATACCATTGCATTCATCCCCGCAATGCAAAACCCTGCCCCCATACCCGAAATAACATAATATTTAAAAAAATCATTGCTCCCCCACTGCTCTTCAAGATCGCCAGAAAACATCCACAGCCCGAATAAATTCATGAAAATGTGGAAAAAATCAACATGCAAAAACATGTAGGTAAAAAACTGCCATATCTTCAACTGGTGCACCACGCCGACATGGCTCAATGCAAAATTTGCAACTACCTGATCTGCAAACCGTGGCGAAATAAGAGATATAAGCGCCATCAGTAAAAAGATCACTGCATTCGCAATCATGATGCGAACAACCATCGGCGTAAGTGGACCACCAAATCGGATGCTTCGTGTCATCATGCACTGTGCTCCCACATCATCATATTGCTCGCAATGATTTTGTACCCGTTTAGATATATCAACATTTGAAGGGAATATTATATTAAAAAAGCAATAAAAAAAGCTAATTTAATAAGGCACTTACAATGAAATTGACACGCATGATGTGTCAAACATATTTCCTGAACAATTCCCCATCGGCGGACAAGAAAGTTCTGTTATTCAAATTCCTTCCGTATTCGATCAAACTCATCTGCATTTTCCAGAAAAATTTTAAACAAAACGGGATCGAATTTCCCCTGTTCTTCCTTCATAATTTCGATAGCATGCTCATGCGGATACTGTTTTTTATATGGTCGGCGCGTTGTGAGTGCATCGTACACATCACCGATCGTTACAATACGCGCTGCAAGGGGAATCTCATTGCCTTTTAATCCTTTTGGATACCCTAATCCATCCCATCGCTCATGATGGAAGAGAGTAATGTCCATTGCCATGCGCAAAAATGAATCATCGCCAAGCTCTTCGGATGCTGTCTTTAATGCATTGTATCCTATTATCGTATGTCCTTTAATAATTTCAAATTCCTCATGAGATAACGGTCCTGGCTTTAACAAAATGCTATCCGGAATACCAACTTTTCCAATATCGTGTAAAATGGAAGAATCGTAAAGGTCGCGCAAATACTGATTGCTAATTTCATCTTCATGTCCAGAATATTTTAAAATTTGCGCAATGAGCACGCTATACTTTCGGATGCGATCCAAATGCGCACCGGTATCTGCATCGCGCGCTTCCGCCAACTTCGATAACGCAAAAATCGTTGTCTTTTGCGTTTTTAAAAGTTCGAACGAACGGCGCTTGACGAGTTCCTCGAGATTTTTCGTATGCTTTTCGAGCTCTTCTAAAAGCTCTGCGCGTTGGACGCTCAGCGCAATTTGGCCGCTCAACGATCGGAGAAAAAAAATATGTTCTTCTTTAAAAAAATTTGGCTTCACCGAAGCAAAAAGCAAAAAGCCTCTTGTTCTATTTTCAATGATAAGCGGAAAAGCCAACGTGGACTTCATCCCTTCTTCCAATAGCATGCGCGATGATTTCGATTTCGGATTTTTTGAAACGTACTCTTCTAAATTATCGATCCGCATGCATTCCTTCACTTCAGCTACTTTCCCCAATGAAGAATCGGAAAGCGGAAAACTATCGCCCGGTCGAAGAAGTATCTCCCTATCGGACTCCACCATCTTCGTGACCACATTGCCTTTTTCTTCATCTATGATCGCGAGCGCAAATCGATTGAAGGGTATTATTCTTCTCAGAGAACGATTGAGATTCTTAAATATTTGTTCAAGTTCCATTCCGCTATTGAGCATTGAAATCACGCTGTTAATTTGCGTAAGTTGCTCTACAAAATTATTCCGCTCATCATTGATCTTTTTTACAGTAATCGCCTTCTCGACAGCATGCTGTAAAATTGCAAAATCCATAATTGGTTTTGTAATAAAATCCGAAGCACCCGTTTGTAAGGCATGGATGATGTCGCCATCAGTGCTGTACCCCGTAAGCACAAGTTTTGGGATTTCCGGATATCGATCCGCCATAATCTGAAGCAATGTTCGCCCATCCATATTTGGCATTTTCAAATCGGTGATAACGAGATCAAATGATTCTTCTTCAAGTTTTTCAAGTGCCACAGTTCCATCCTGGGCACTATCAACCGAATACCCAATTCCGGAAAGATAATTGACAAGAACCTGACGAACCCCTGGCTCATCATCTACGACCAAAATTTTTATATCCCTTTCCCCGTGTGCCATGATATTTAGTGAATCTATGTGTGCGATTGTTCGATTTGTGCAATATTTGCAATGATGTGTGAACTTTTGAAATCACTTATAATGTATCGCATTAAAATCGATTATCCAAAAAATTATTCCATTTCGCAATTTTTTTTATAAAAATCATACAATCTATGTCCAATCTCAAGCCCCGCTTCAATAAAATCGGGACCAAACGTTTTCCCTGTACGAGTCCGAAATGTACTTTTAATTTTCGCAATTCCCTCCATCCCCTTTTGATAGCGTCTCATTATTGAAGAAATTTCAGCATTGAAGCATTCGGCCATATCCCAAATAGTATACATAAAATTATCCGGACCCCAACGAAATTTATCCGCATCGTACAGAGCATTCGAACATAGCATAAAATCTTCATCATCGACGCATAGCGGTTCTTTAAATGCTTCGTGATTGCGGATTGCAAAGCCAATCATCATTTCCTGTCGTTCGCTAACGATGCCCTTCATAAGGCTACATGCCTCTTGGGCTCCCCTAAATGGGTGGTTTTGCTCATCTCTTTTAATATCGTGCAAAAACCCCGCGATCAATGCCGCTTCTACAATATCTTCTACCCGATTTGCATTCTGGCATTCCGCATAGACAATTGCTGCAGACTCAATTGCCACTTTTTTCGCATGCGCAAATCCATGACCAAATATAGCGGAACGCTTTTCCATTATATCTTTCGCATACGCGACCGCAAAAGAATTCGCTGCTTTTTTTTCCGCATTTTCTATTTCTTTTTTGAGAATTTTATAAAAAAGCGGCGGCTCCATTGAAAAATATATTTCCCGCGCTTTGTTCCTATATTGCTCGAATGGGGAGGGAACGTTAGAGCATGACATCGCTTTTCCCCACCACTTTATTGAGGGGATATTCTATTATGCCATCTGCTCCTCTTTCGATGAGGCGTGGAATCAAATCGCGTGCGACTGACTCGGGAATGACCGTTTCCACAGAAAACCAACTCGCATTATACAATTTCGCAACTGTAGGAGAAGTGAGAGCGGGCAAAAGCTTTACAATCGCTTCGAGATTTTCTTCTGGCACATTCATCTTCAAGCCAACCAAATTGTCAGAGTTGAGCGCACCTCGCAGCATGAGCGCAATTTGGCGTATTTTAGAAAGTTTCCATGGATGTTTCAAGCTATTTTTGTTTGCAATAAGCTTTGTATTCGTTTCCAAAAGCGTATGGATAATCTTTAATCCATGTGCTTTAATAGTGGAACCTGTTTCAGTTACCTCTACAATTGCATCGACCAATCCTTCTACAACTTTCGCTTCCGTTGCTCCCCACGAAAAATCAATGTGCACGGGTATGTTGCGTTCCTCGAAATACTTTCGTGTAAAATTAACTAATTCTGTTGCAATCGTTTTCCCTGCACAATCCTCAATTGTTTTTATATCAGAATTTTCAGGAACCGCCAATACCCACCGTGCTTTGCGCGTGCTAATTTTCGAATACACTAAATCCGCAACTATTTCAACATCAGCGTTGTTTTCCAAAATCCAATCAAGCCCAGTAAGCCCTATATCCAATACACCGCTTTCGACGTATCGTGCCATTTCTTGGGCGCGGACTAAAGCGCAGGAAAGTTCATCGTCATTAATTGCGGGGAAATAGTTCCGCGATGACACAGTAATCTTCCAGCCTGCTTTCTGGAACAGTTCAATCGTTGCGTTTTCAAGACTCCCCTTTGGAATTCCAATCTTCAACACCATCTCTTTCATGACAAAATACTTTTAACCCTCATTAAAAATTTTTTCGCATAAGTACGCTGGCGCTATTCTTTCTTCCACCCATCGATTTTCAGACTGCTCCCCTCAAGCACCCGATAAAAACATGACCGATATCCCGTATGACAGGCAACATCGCCTACCTGATGAACTTTTATCAAAACCGCATCGTTATCGCAATCAATTCGAATTTCTTTTACAAGTTGCACATTCCCCGAGGTTTCTCCTTTTTTCCATAGCTCATTTCTTGTGCGACTGAAGTAGTGAACGATACCAGTTTGCAACGTGCGTTCCCATGCTTCTTTGTTCATGAAAGCAACCATTAACACTTCCCCTGTTCGATCATCCTGTGCAATTGCTGGCACCAGTCCACCTAACTTACTAAAATCCAATTCTATCATGTATTGTTACCCCTTTTTACGCAAATACAATTTCAACGCTCGCCTTCACGTTTGTGACGGTCAATACATATTCACCACAATTTGCAACACAAAACCTTATGTAAGGGAAATTAATCGCTCCGACGCGCAAAAGTCCTTATTGTAAAAATCATAAAGACGATGACAACCAAAAATCCAAGCAACATTGTTACCACATAATTTATATCCAATCGCCGCACCACCAGAAGGCGCGATTGAGATTTTTCCAACAAGTCATTTAATTGCAGTTCAATTTCTCTTTTCGTATGCTGGAATTCACGGGTAGACATTACATGTACCAGTTGCCTGTACAAATTTCGTACATCGATGAGTTTTGCTAAAATATCGCGCGCCTCCGCATTCTTTGAAATGAGATAATCAATATTTTTTTCTAAATCAGCGATATTTTGTTCTAACTTTTCCAGCGAAGCAATTGTCTTTTCAACCACACCTGCAGTATGGCATTGCACGCACACCCCTGTTTTTATGAATTTCACCTTCGGCGGCAAAATTTCATGAGCACCATGGCAATCAACGCACTCTGGTTTACCTTTTTTCCCAAGCGCGACATAGTGAGGACCCATTTTAAATAACCCAATTGTTGATGCATGGCATCCTCCTCTGCCGCAAAGCTGAACAGAATTATAATTATTCCGTTTTGCTGCAAAACCGAACTTTATGTCTTTTGCGGCTTTTTTATCATTGAGGTCGGGATTACCTCCGTGACAAATATTGCAATTGTCATCCCTTTTGGCATGAACGCTTTTTTCCCACTCGCCTACCGCCACACCCATCTGACCGGATAATGTTTTATGGCAATGAATGCAATAATCAACTCTTTGCGCTTTCATGGCAGGCGGTAGCACCTCCTGTGCGAAAAGAGGCATGCCGCAAAACCAACCTATGACGACCGTTAACATAATTTTCCTCACATTTCCCATTCGCATACCCCTTGCGCTGATTCTGCTACTTCTCAATATTTTCGAAAATCCAATGCTCATGCGCGATTGTTTCTTCTTTTGAGTCTTTTTTATTCACGAAAACAAGTTTTCACTTTTGATGTTGAGAACCACATTTTAAAAATTTTTGCATAAATGGAATCGCTGTTCGCTTATAAGTAAAAAACAGGTATCCCCATTAATTGCATAATAAACAACCCGATTGCCATAGTGAGGTTGGTATATATTCCCGCAATATAATCGTCAATCATAATCCCAAATCCACCTTCCCGCTCTTCCAATTTTCTTATTGGCGGAGGTTTTATCATATCAAACATCCGAAACAACACAAAGGCGATAAGCGCCGTTTTCCAGTTAAATGGCCAAAACAGTACCGATATCCAATATCCTAGCACTTCATCGAGCACAACCTGCGGAGGATCCTTCTTCCCAAAATAGGCCTCCCCTACATCCCCCATTTTCATCGCAGGCCAGGCAAACAAAATAACCACAATCGCATTTACAATCCATGAGAAGTAGCCACAGAGGCGATATTCAAAAAAATATATTGCCATTGCCAAAACCGTTCCCGCAGTTCCAGGTGCAATGGGGAAATAACCAACATAGGCTGCAGTAAACAATAACTCCCGCCACCACATCATGCCTTCTCCCCTGAGCGATACGGTGGCAAAAGCACCCGCCAATTGGTAACTAAATATCGAATACCCGAAAGGGCGGTAAGAAGGGTTACAACTGCCATTAGCAAAAATGGGCCAGCAATGAGATATTTATGTGGATTGTCCGATGCAAGAATATCGGCAACAATTTTAAATTTCAACGGTCCTTCCACCGGGAAACTATGCCGCACCACAACCCAATCGCGTTGAACAATAAAAACCATTATGATAATAATAATCGAAATCATTTGAAACGCTGTCTTTATTTTTCCAAAACGGCTTGTTCGAAGCACTGTTCCTTTTTTGATGGCTAAGTACCTCATTACAGTAATGAGAATGTCGCGTGCCACTATGACAAGTACCATCCAATAGGGAATTAGCGGATCGAGAAATAACAATGCGATAAATGCAGAGATTACCAAAAATTTATCAGCAAGTGGATCTAAAAATCTCCCCAATTCTGTTTCCTGATTCAAACGGCGAGCACTCCATCCATCGATGAGATCCGTCAAAGAAGCAAGGCAAAAGACCACGAGCGCCCAAAACATTGCCTTCGATGTGCGCAGCAATAGCAAATATAAAAAAAGCGGTATGAGAACAATTCGAAGAACAGAAAAAAGGTTAGGGACATTGAGCACTATCTTTTTCGTAATTTTCATGATTTCTCCTTCCTGCGGAAGTATTTATTCCGAAATCCCCCACAGATCATACTCGGAAAAATTAGTTACTTCCGCATTTACAATACTGTGAAGCGTTGCACTTTTTGAGGTCAAGAAAAAAATACCATCTACTTCGGGCGCATCAAATTCTGTACGCCCAATCCATTGATTTTTTCTGATATGCTTTTCAACGAGCACGTTGATCCTTTTGCCTTTCATCTTGCGAAGCGCATTCTTCGAAATTTCCTTTTGTGTAGAAAGCAATTCGTGGTAACGTGCTCGTTTAATTCTCTTCGGCACTAAATCGTTCAACGCGAAGGCCTTAGTTCCTTCTTCTGGCGAATACATAAACGCACCAACTTTTTCAAGTTTTACTTCTTTAATAAAATCTAGAAGCATGCGAAAGTCATCTTCGGTTTCGTTCGGGTATCCGACCAGAAAGGTTGAACGGATATGAATGCCATTGATTGATTTTCGAAGAAGTTCGATAAGGCGCATGTATGTTTCTGCATCCCCTTTTCTTCCCATCGAGCGAAGCACGTTTGCCGATGCGTGTTGGAAAGGGATATCCAAGTAGCGGCAAATTCTCTTTTCAGCAGCAATGAGTTCAATTAACTCTTCATCTACATGGTCGGGATGGCAGTACATAAGTCGGATCCATGGAACATCTGTTCGCGCGCATATTTTTTTTACTAAACTTTTCAACGTAACTTTCCCATACCGATACGAGCAAATATCCTGCGCGACGATGATGAGTTCTTTTACACCGCGCGCTGTTGCTTCGTCTACATCGGCAAATATTTTTTCAGGTGAAAACGAAATCGCTTCTCCACGGATGAAGGGAATTGCACAAAAGCTGCAATTGTTTGAACATCCCTCTGAAATTTTTATATATGCATAAGGGATTCCCTCATCAAGCGGAACTTGACGAAATGAGCATTTTTCTTTTTTTATGCCAAATGCATTGCATAAGGCTGGCAACAGCTGTTCATCGACAAGCCCATAAATAAAATCTATTTCTGGTATTTCGTTTCGCAATGATAGTGCATATCGTTTCGCAAGGCACCCAACGACGACAACTTTTTGGGGAAAACCACGTTTTACGCGCCTTCGAAGGGTTAGCATTTCAAAAATCGCGTCAATGGATTCCCTTTTTGCATCTTCAATAAAGGCACACGTGTTTATTACTACAATGTCAGCGTGTTGGGGATGCGCGGCGGGAATAAAACCAGCATCGAGAAATGCACCGTTAAGCTTTTCCGAATCTACCTGATTCTTTGCACACCCAAGCGAGAGAATATAGTACGAAAGAGATGTTGGCGAAATCAATGGTTGCGATGCACCTCACCAATCTTTCACAACAATATGCCATAAATTTGGTTTCGATGGATCTTTCCTCCAGGTTATCACTTTATTGGCAACCTGACCTGGACCACCCCAGTTGTATTCTACATTGTTTATTTTGACCTTGACACCACCGGCATTGCCTATGCGAATCTGAGCATGGCTATTTGCTTCAAACCGTTCGCTCACACCTGCAGGAACCATTCCCCTTCGCTTCATCATGCCATCGAGATACACTTCCACAAATGATTTTTGCACAAACTGCATCTCAATTATCATTGAAAGGCTTCTTTCATCGCGGGCAATAATTGAAGAACCATGAACGGCAACCTCCGCCTTTTGTTCCTCATGTTTCCCTTCTTCAGCTATCTCAACTTGTTTCCCCAGCTGAACCTTGATGTTCGCGGTATTTTCGGCTAACGCTTTGAGCGTAAATTCGACCTCTCGGGGGCATCCTTTTATTGTAACAACTTTCGGCTGATTCATCACAAGTGTTTCCACTGTATTGCCAGGTGAGATTTCTATTACCGCCGATTCTCCCTTTTGAATGCTTCGCAAAATAAACATCGCTTCTCGCTTCTCCACAGTAAAGAACACGCCTTCATTAACAGACACAATTGCATTCCCCGCATCGTTCTGCAACACGAGCTTATGGTAATTGCCCAATGTTGTTTTTTTATCGTGTTCTTGATTTTTTATTACGCCAAGATCATCGCCTTCTCCCACATCGACCCGGGATGAAAAAATCATGTTGATAAACAAAATCACCAAAAAAAATCCAACAGCTGCAATGCCGATGAGAAAGTAATTCCTATACCGATCGAAAAATAAAATGATATTTGCGAAAACCGGAGAACGCGTTGGTTTTGTGAGTTCCTCAAGCGGCGTTGCGCTTTCGCCGATTTTGTAACCCTTGTAGAGTTGGATAATTTCATCCGCGTTTATTCGCAAAAATTCTGAGTACGAACGAAGAAACCCAATGACATGGGTCTCGCTCGGAAGCCTATCGAATTCTTCTTCTTCCAGCGCTTCAATGTATTTCAAAGGAATATTTGTTTCCTTTGAAACATCCTTTCTCGAAAGTTTCCTGCTTTCTCGTGCAGAAATGAGTTTCTCTCCTATGCTGGTCAATTTTTACTCCTCGCTCATCAAAGGATTTACTACGACTTTCGCCTGCCCGGGGATATCGAATTTGAATAAGCCGTTTGGCAGCGAAATATCGGTTTTAATATTTTTCAATTCAAGTTCCACTTTCTTCCCTATGGCAGTTTCGCCCTCTGCTTTTGTAATTAAAAAATCCTCACTGATCCATAACTTAATTGTTCGAAAACCACCGCGTTGCTCCTTTTGTTTTAAAAACAAAGTATATTTCTTTGTCCCATCGCTCTGAAGTTCTGGTTGCTCCTTTGATGCAAATTTATAATGATATTTCGAAAAAAGCCTCTGTAATCCGCTTTTTGTTCCCGTGCTAAAAATTCCCTCCGCATCGGATTTTAAGTCCTGACGCACTACCGCATTCATCGAAGGGATATATATCCACATTTTACGACCATCCGACACTATCCGATACTGCCTTCCGCCATAGCATTCGACAAGCAACTTATTTGCTGCCTTGTACTTGATGGTACCAGTCTGTCGCGTAACCGACCCAAGCTTATATGAAGTCATCGAAAAATCAGCTTGATATGAATCGATTTCCGCAAACCGCTTTTTTACTTTTTTCACGATGTCAGTTACCGTAACAAAATTAAAAATATCCGCCTGCATTTTGTTGGGCAAAAACACCAATGAGAAAAAAAGCGCGCAGCATGTTATTATTAATACAACTTCTTTCTTCATCGATCGAATCACTACATCCCGAAAGTTAATGCAAAATCTTTAATTAATAACAAAAAATTCCCAACTCACCTTATCCATCAATGCCAATCTATGAAATAAAACTTTTTCCAATTTTTGCACTGAAGCGCATTTTGATGTCCACACATTTACGTGACCGAAGGAGTTATACCCAACGCTACTAATGTAGCGAAAAAAGTCAATACAAAAGCTCTTCTCCTCCTGATTCTTTCATTCAGATTTCAGCAGTTCAAGCGCACTATCCAGTGCCTCTGGCGTTTTAATTTTTGCAAGGCGTTCTGGCGATTCTTGAAAGTTTTCCAGCGCGTTGAAGAATCTGTCAAGCACATCGCCGCTGTAGGTTGGAATGAGAAAAATGTGCGTATGCGGAATACGCCTTCCCCTCGCATACATACAAACAAAATCGGGTCTTAATTTTTTCATCATTCGCTTCGCAACCACCTGCGCGGCCTCAAAAAGGCTTGCAATTTCTTCTCCCGTCATTTCATGCCACCATGTCACATGACGCTTTGGGATTGCTAAACAATGTCCTTCCGCATATGGGTGAATATCTAAAATAACCATCGAAAGCTCATTTTCATGCACCACACGGGCAGGTGCATTCCCCGCAACAATCTCGCAAAACACACAATTTCCCATTTTACACCAATCTCCTTTCCGAAACGGTTATCACATCGCGCGACAGCTCAATGTGAGCAAATCTCCCGCGCTTCACTGAACCGACATTGAGCACTCGTGCATGGTTTAAAAAATTCAATCCATGCGCTTCGTGCACATGCCCGCATAAACACAACCCCACATCCTGATGAGAGAGAATAAAATCTCGAACTGCAGTGCTTCCTCCATGGGTGAAAAGAAATGTTCTGTCGCACACACCTTTCGGGGGAACATGGCTCACCAGTACCTTGCTCTGGGCAACTTGGATTTTTTTATAACCCTGTTCTAACACGGCAGCGATTTCCTCCTCGGTATAATTGCACCGTGTGCGTATTGGGGTAATATTCGACCCACCAACGCCAAAAAAACCAACTCCTTTATACATTTTCCCTATGCCGTGCAAAGAGTAGTTCTTCTCTTCAAGAAACAATCGAACGTCCTCGCGATCCATATTTCCATGCACCGCAAGGATGTTTTTCGTATATTTTTCTGCGGTTTCGATTATTCTTTCTACCTCATCGCGATGTCCCTTGGCGGTGATGTCTCCCGCAATGACAAGCGCATCCGATTTTTTAATTAAATCGGCAGTCTCCTCAATACACACCTCATCGCCATGAATGTCTGCAAGCACTGTGAGTGTCATCTTGCCTCCGTTAATATTTTTTTAAGATTTTCCTCAAGCCAATCAATATGCTTTCGCATCGCCTCGCGGGCTTTCTCCGGTTGGCGTTGTCTGATTGCGTCTAAAATTGCCACATGTTGTTCATAAATGGCGCGGGAACTCCCTGGCACCGATTGCAGCTTTGTCCTGCTATAAGGTAACGCGCCTCGCAACATCGATGAAATGGATTTCATTAAATGCGCAAATATAGTGTTGTTCGTTGCATCGGCAAGGTCATTGTAAAATTTTGCATAAAGTCGCCCACCCTCCCGCTTTTGCACTACCTCATCCACACCAATCAATTCAACTTCCCGTAAAAAACTAACTAAATCTTCGATTTGCTCCCGCGTCGCGTTTGTTGCTGCCAAGGCAGCTGCTTCTGAATCGATAATCCTCCGCACGTACAAAAGTTCCCAAATCTTGTCGTGATCGACCGAAATCATATTTTCAATAGGAGACGATATTGACTCATCCAACGCTGAGCGAACATACTTTCCTTTACGGCCATGAGATTCAATAAATCCTTTTGCTTCTAAAAGCTTCATGGCTTCGCGCAAGGAAATGCGACTTATCCCAAAGCGCCTAGTCATTTCAAGCTCAGAGGGAAGTTTATCTCCTGGTTTCAATACCCCATCGGCAATCAGTTTTACGATTTGATTCACCACCATGTTGGGAATATGAGGAGCTTTTTCAATTTTATTTATGACAAAATTTACTTTATTCCCATTTTTATCCATCTAACTTCCTCGTTATCTTCCCGCGAAAAATACATCAAAAATGCGATGCGCCCCGTCGACAGCCATGTGGTTGATGAGCGCATGACTTACAATAATACACAAAATTGTCAATATAAAATCAGTTGGTTGTTTTGCAATTCAGACAAACGATTTTTTTCAAGAAATAACATCCGTCATCCGATATTTGTCTAAATACTTCTTCCCTGGAGGGTACTGGATGAAAAACGATTCGCTTGAGATGTATGTAGAAACGTTGCTGCGCGCGGCTCGCATTGATGTGCAGCGGGGCGTTTCGAAAGAACACATCATTTCATCGCTTTCACGAATTGTTGATAAAGATATTTTCATTCGCTTTAGGGAGCGCTTTTAACACCCGTTCAACGATAAACTGCGCAAAGGATTGTCCATGCACTCGGATGTGTTCGATAATTGTTGCATCATCCGAATGCGAAGCAGTATCGCTAATAATTTTAAAAATATAACATCGAGCACGGAACTTTCGTGCTGCAAGCAAAACCGCTGCTCCTTCCATGTCAGCTAAATCAGCAATTGAAGAAAGTCTTTCTCTTTCCACAGAATTCAATACTGGAACATCTTGCGTCGCAAGCACTGCTGTTGGGAACCCACTGAGGCAATCGGCAGGTTTTGCACGCATGCGGTGGGTGAGTAAGGAAGGCCTGTCGGGCTCAACGACTTCTCGAACATGATAGATGTCACCTATTTCGTACTTCGCATTCAGCGCACCTGCCGCACCTGCATTGAGAAATATTTTCACGTTAAATTTCTGTGCAAGATATCCCGTCGCAAGCGCGGCATTGACTTTACCGATTCCGGATATTGTCAAAAGAGAAGCCCCATTTCCAAAAATGCGAAAAGGGGTTTTTTCCAAAAGGGAAAGCTTCATTTCTGCAATGAATGGATTTGCCTCCAACGCCGTTGCCATCACAATGCCAATCATAATACCCCTCGGTGTTGGGCGATTTCCTCAAGCGTTGCTATCGCTTTCTTTCCAAGTTTTCCAAGCGAATGCGTAAACTCATTCACATATAAAGTTATGTGCTTTTGTATTATTTCATCTTCCATCTCCTGTGCTAGCGACCGTACGTACGGGTACACGCGCGATGGGTTTGAACAGGCATATTTCACCGATGCTTTCATGATGCCGGTAATTTTTTCATAATACTTTTCGCAATCGTTCCGCAGCGCGATGCATCCAAGTGGGATTGGGAGCGAAGTTAATTTTTCCCACCACTGTCCCAAATCGACGATTTCCACTAATCCGTACTTTTTGTAAACAAATCGCCCCTCGTGAATCACCAATCCCGCTGAAAACTTTCCATCGCGGACTGCTGGCAATATCTCATCGAACCGAAGAACTGCCGTGCAGACATTGGGATTCCAAAGTCGAAGTAAAAGATGAGCAGTAGTAAATTGCCCTGGAATGGCAATGATATCGGTCTCAATGTCAATCGTTTTGTTTTTTGCAACAAGGATCGGACCACACCCATAGCCAATGGCACACCCCGCATCGAGGAGAATGTATCGCTTTCGTAATAGAAAAAATGCATAAAACGAAAGTTTTGTTAATTCAAAGATCCCACTAAATGCGCTTTTGTTTAACTCATCGACATCGGCGATATGGGGTTCAAATACAAACCCATTAATATCAATTTTCCCATGTACCATCGCATCGAATATAAATGTGTCGTTTGGGCAGGAAGAAAATGCTGTTTTTATTAATTCCATTCAATAATTCTGTTGTTTTTCAATGATTTACAATTTGAAAATAAATCAAAAACGATAAAAAAAGCAAAATCGTTTTCACGGTCAAGCGAAATTTTACTGTAGATTATATTATAAAATCCCTCACTTTGCTTTTTATTACCATTGCTAGCGATGAAACCAATTCCGCATTTGCTGCCAACTCTTCCGAAGAAGAAGCTAACTCATTTATTTTTTCCTGAATACTTCTTAATATGTCATTTATCTCATTAATAGACATTTTTTGTATTTTTGTGGTCATCATAATGCTTTCCGAAAGCCGGCTAATATCTTGTATTTCTTGTTCGACTGTGTCTTTCGTTCCAACCTGTTTGTCTACATTTGCGCGGATTGCAGTGATGAACCCTTCAATAACAGCGATCTCTTTTATTATTTTGTTAATGCTCTCCGCTGTTTGGATCACTTTTTCCGTTGTTGTATCAATATCAGTCTCATTTTGATTTATTATTGCAGCAATATCGCTTATACTGTGTGCTGTTTCCTCTGCAAGCTTTGAGACCTGATCAGCCACAACTGCAAAGCCTCTCCCGTATGTTCCTGCCCGCGCTGCCTCGATTGAAGCATTTAACGAAAGTAAGTTTATTTGATCAGAAATATCGCTGATGATATCGATAATACCCCTCATCTCACCCGAGCGCTCTTTCAGTGTCTGCGTCGCTGCTAGCATCATGTGGAGTTTCTCCTGTCCCGCTGCGGCAAGCTTTGAAATCGCAGAAATCACACCTACCCCTCTTATTGCTGAGTCGTTCAGCATAAGAATTATCTCCGATAAATCGCGCATTTTATTTATTAATCCATTTAAAAGTTCAAATTCGTTATCAGTGTCTTTCGTAATTGAAATTAATTCATCCGAAATCAATCGAACCTTTTCAGCCATGGCAAATGCGATTTCGCTTTGGCGCTGCAGGCTGTGGCTATAATTATTTGCAAGATTCGAAAGTTCAGTAGAGGCAAGCGCAAGTTTATCGCTTACATCGCTTGCTTCAAGGAAAACTTCTCGAACTCGAACAATGAAATCGTTAAATACCGCCGCCATGCGACCAACTTCATCTTCCGATGAACTCTGAACTACTGCTTTTAAATCTCGCTTTGTTAAGCTCTCATGTAATTGCGTAATTGGAATAGTTATTTTGTTAGTCACAAAAATAAAGATAAAAGAAACAACAGCGCATGCAATTATACTTACCAAAACGATTTTTGCGATCACCTTTTGCGTTTCCGCTCGCACATCATTCACATATACTCCTGCACCGACAAATAAATTCCACGGCTCGTACTTTTTAACGTATGCAACCATCGGTAATATCTTTCCTGCTTCGAATTTATATTGCTGGCGATAGTAGATAAATCCTTCATTATGCGTTTCGACAAGCTCCTTCATTTCTCTATAAATTTTCCGCCCGTCTGCATTTACTTCATCGAGCAAATTCTTCCCAGTGAGATCTTCTCGCATGGGATGCGCGAGCGCAATACCGTCCATCGAAATTATCCAAAATGTACTTTGCAGGTCGCTTCCAAATCGATATTTGCCAATCTGGTAAAAAGCTTCGCTTTTAGCAAGATATTCAGGGATTTTTTTCATTTCAGATTCATAATGAAAATGCTGAATTGACTGAACGACTATTTCCACAAGACTTCGGACATATTCGTTTTTATTTTGCAAAATGGAATTCTCAATCGATGGAACAGCAATGATGATAACTATAGCCGAAACGAATACAATTGCACCAATTCCCGCACAAATAAATTTCATACGAATCGGTGCGTTTTGAAAGATTTTTTTTATTAGTTCGAATTTTTGAAATGCCACCGCTTACCAAAACTTAGAAGCAATGAAGATCAAAATAAAAATTTTTATCCAAATTGGTATTTCGAAAAACGCCCATTACCGATTCCGATATATTCCTTAAAAAAAGAATTTTCTTTTGCTTCCGCAATAAAAGATGCATTTTTACCAGAAATGACATTTGAACGGAATCGAGCGCGGTGATGTAGCGCAAATCGAGAACAACGCGGCTTGCATGAAGTGCAGTTTGGCAAATCTTTTTTTGTAAATTTTCTCCCGCAATACCGCAAAAACCCTTTTCGGTTACTACTACAACGTTATCGCGATTCGCAATGATGCTATTGTTCATACATCCACCACCACTTTTTGCAATAAAACAGTTCAACAAACCGTTTTATTTAAATTTAAGAATTTTTCTATGTTTAAAAAGGCCTTTTCACGTAACACAAAACATTTTACGAACTTTTTATTTGGATATAATAGTTCCATATTTGTTCAGCGGCGTTTCATCGGTCCAATATTTAAATACAATCCTCGTTATCACAATCCGATAAATTTATTGTTAAAAAATCTTAAAATTTTTTGACATTTTTTATTTTATGTCATAAAATTACCTCGATTGTGCGAAATGCGATTCACACATTTTTATGTTGAAAATTTGCATTATTTATTTAAACTATCATCAATTTTTGCAACTGATTTGCCGATATATTAACGAGCGCACACTGGTGTCGTAAACTTTATTACAAGGGTTATTTGCAATGAAAAAGCACAATATAACTCATACCATCAAAATGGGGATTGTTCTTATTGCATCTCTTTCGCTTCTTACGCTCTCGGGAGGAATCCTTGCCCAACAGGCAAAAGAAGAAAAGAAAGAGGAATTTACTGAAGTAACGGGATGGAGGATTAAAGACTTCCAACCATATATTAAGGCAATGCGCGATTTAGAAAAATTCAATTTAAAATATGCAGACGATAAGCTCAAACTTGCGCGCGATGAATATGCAAAGGCAATCGATATTTTAGAGGACATGGAACGCGATGTGGCACGTCTAATAGAAAAAAATGAAAAAGGGAAATTTTTAAACGAGCGCTGGCACTGGCAGGAGGTCGATCGCCTCAACCAGCTTCGCCGTCAGGTAAATATGCGTAAAACCGAAGCAAAAACGCGTGCGTTGACTTACTTAACAAAAGCAATTAATACCCTCGATGAGATTGAAGAACGCAATCAGGATTTCGTGGTAAAAAATGAGGCATACAGAACATTTAAAATCCGCCTTTTCCAAGTATACGTATCCATTCAACACGATTTACACAATTTTCGCCCATGCATCCCAATTCTTGAGCGCTATATCAAAATTGACGACAAAACAAAAGATGACGTATGGGCGTACAAATATCTTGCAAGCTGCTACGGCTATGTCGAAAAGGTCCTTTCTCAATCGCGAGGTGTCTCGGAAGATCAGGTGCTTTATCACAAACAAAAGAAGAACGAATATCTTCTCACCGCAGTACGACTTGAATACGGGTTGCAATCGCCTGAATTTAAACACATGAAAGAAGTTGTCGACCGCGATGAAATGAAAACTGAAAAGATCAACGAGTTTCGATAAAAAATTATCAGTTTAACATGAAACTATAAAAAAACCGCTTTCCACAATCGAAACCAGAGGAAGGCGGTTTTTTATATGTTTGTGCACTCAACATTCGCAATGCTAATCTTACAAAACCAGTTTTTATAAAAAAGCCTTTTTATAATCATACCCTGTTATTATCGTGCATCTTACCATTTATATATTTTCAGAGGACCTTATTTTTTTCATTGACGGAAATTCTTCTCTGAAATATTCTTTATGTATATGTATGGAAACTTTTCCCCAAAAACAACAATTTTGCTATTATGCGTGATACCCATACATTCTCACAACGCGTGAGTTTTGGAGGGAAATAAGAATGTTAAAATTTACGAAAATGCATGGTATTGGGAATGATTATCTGTACATAGACGCGCGAAGAAAAAAAATTAAAAACGTTGAGGAACTCGCCCGAAAAATGTCCCACCGAAATTTCGGAGTGGGCGCAGATGGAATTATTCTCATTTTAAATTCAAATATCGCTGACTTCAAGATGCGCATTTTCAATGCTGATGGAAGCGAGGCAGAAATGTGCGGGAATGGGATTCGCTGTTTTGCCAAATACGTATACGATCATGGACTCACGAAAAAGAAAAAAATCTCAATTGAAACCCTTGCAGGAACAAAATACGTCGATTTGTTCACCAAACACGACAAGGTATCTAAAGTTCGTGTCGATATGGGGGAACCAATATTACTTCGCGAAAGGATTCCTATGAAAGGCGATCCCGGTATGGTCATCAATGAAGAACTGCAATTGGATGGCCTTAAATTCCGCATTACTGCACTCTCAATGGGTAATCCGCATGTGGTGATTTACGTCGAAGATATCGAAAATTTCCCAGTACAGAAGTATGGGCCTTTAATTGAAAATCATCCTGCATTTCCCAAAAGGACTAATGTCGAATTCGTTCAGGTAATTTCTGAAACAGAAGTAATCCAGCGCACATGGGAGCGCGGTTCGGGAGAAACCCTTGCCTGCGGAACTGGTGCCTCAGCAGTAACAGTTGCAGGTGTTCTTACGAAAAAAACGCTTCGGCACATTGTGGTTCATTTACGTGGCGGCGATTTAGATATTGAATGGAATGAAAACGACAATCACGTATATATGACTGGTCCAGCAGTTGAAATTTTCGAAGGAGTATGGCAAAATTAGTTTCGTCTTTTATAATTCATTACAAATTTTAAAGATTTTTCCCCTCTGTACACTATTAACTTAACCGTTTTCTTTTTCGAAATTTCGTAAACATACTGAAAAATATAAAATTTATTTCTTTTTAAGTGCTAAAATGCGCGCAATTCCCTTAATTAAATCATCAAGCTTAAATGGTTTTTCAAAAAACGCATCGACGACATTCTTATGTGCACGGAGATCTCTGATCATCCATCCGGAAAGCAATACTGTGACAACATTTTCATCGATTTCTTTTATTTTAGTCGCTAATTCTAATCCCGTAATTCCTTTCAGCCCATAATCGGAAATCAATAAATCGTACTGCTTTGCTTTAAAATCTTCAAGCGCTGCATGCCCATCCCCAAAAACAGTAACACGGTTGCCCATGTTACTAAACATCTCTTGAAGTACATCCCTCAGTTCTTCCTGATCTTCAACTATCATTACATTTAACCCACGAATTTTTACGAAGGAATCATTTACTTCTTTCTTTTTTTCAACTACCATTGATGCGGGTATTACTGCTTGAATGGCATATGAATGTGGGCTTTCTTCCTCAATGATTCGTATATTTATTTTTTCTGCAAGCAGACGCACGTCTGTACTCCGAAACAGTATCCCCATTTCAGTTGCATCGTATCCAGCAGTGTCAGTAAATGAATGCGCTTTCACATATACAACTGGGCTGCCATTATTTTTTAGCGTTATTGAAAGCTTCCCTTCTTTTTTTATAAATTGCGATACTTTAAAAATAATCGAGAGCAAAAGCTCTCGTAATAATTTGATGTCTGTCTTAACAGTCGCTTTCGAATAGTAAACTTTTTCCATCGTCACAATTCTGCGATTTTCTTTTTCATCGACTTTCTGTTGTAGTTTAGCAAATTCCGCTGCGTCCTCTAAAATATCAATAAGCGATGCTTCGACTGATTCTTCGAGTTTTTCGCCTTCACCAATAAACTCTGCAATGCGTTTTACCTGGCGCACTCCTTCTTCCGCAGTGCGCTCAATAACCCGCAATCCTTCTAATACAGAATCTTTTTCGGTAATTTGCAAAAGAAGTTGTGTTCGACTTAATACGATATTGATCAAATTATTAAAAGAATGCAAAAGTCCCTTCGTAATATCGCTTAAAACCCGAATTCTGCTCATCAAAGTAACTTTTTGCTCGAGTTGCTTAATCTTTGTAATATCTTCAATCACCATCTCTACTGCCACTGTACCATTTTCTCGCAGTATTGGGTACATCACCACATTCATCCACCTTTCGGTATCACCTTTCCCCATAACTTTAATTTCGCTTATCCGTTTGCACACTGCTTGGCCGTTATTTATTTCTTGAAATGATTTCTTTATTCTCTGGAGATCGTAATCGGACACCGTTTTCAACAAAATTCTCGGGTCATTCTTAAGTTCCGCTATTGGCCAGCCAAAAAAATTTTCCGCTGCTGCATTGCCATACAATAATTTGCCCCCTTGATGAAATTGCAAAAGTGGAAACGGAAGAAATTCATACATTGCAGGAATTTTCGAAACTGATGATTTCTTATTTTCCGAATAAAAATTAGTTGTTACATTATCCTTTGATGTCAAAACGTGAAGAAATACCAAAATTGAAATCACATCTTTCCCATCTGACATCGGGTAGAGAAAAATTTGCAATGCAAATCGATCGCCATTTGGCATATGTATCGTTGCAGTGCATTGCCGTTTCTGCCCTCTCAATGCTCTCAAGTATGAAATTGCAACCTTTCGACGATCTTCAGGGGAAAACGAATGATTCAGGTTAATTCTGATCTGATCTCTGTCAATATCAAATAGACGAATAAATTCTTTATTTCTCGCGATGAGCGTGCCATCTTTACTAATAACACATACTGGAATATTTAACTTATCTAATACCGCTAATTCGGGAGGCAATGCGATGAAACCATCATCGTTTCTTTGAGTAGTCTCTTCACTTTTCATATCCCTGCCCCTAGTTTGGCAATCATCCCATAACGCATCAAACGCCACGAGCACGTTATAAGGCATTTTTTGACACTTGCCCAACGAGGGATATATATTGCAAGAAAAATTCTGCTAAAATACGGTCCGCAAATCGAAAATATTTCTCTTCCCCTTTTCAATAGTTATCTTTCTTGAAAGAGTGGTCACCACACCACCTGCTCTGCCAACTAAACTAATTTCCACATCATGTTCCCCAGGAGGGAGAAAAAATCTACCTAATTGAAAGTTTGCCGGCAATGTATGCCAACATCGCAGATCGGGCTTTATTTGTGAAATCAAAGCTGCACCTGTACCTGCACCGGCAATCGCTCCAACCACCCCTGCAATTCCTTTCAATTGACGGGATTGCTCCGCTAATTTCTGTGCAGCAATTCCCGCTGCAATGGACACTGCTACCTTTGTGACAATCCCCGCAGCAACTTTCGTAACGATCCGCGCGTATTGATCTTCCAAGTTTTTTACCGCAGTTTCTTCAACATCTTCGAGCAAGTATGTTCTTCCCAAATTGTTCCCATTTACAACGATTTCAAGATGGCTTACCCGATTTTCTCTTTTTTGAAATTTTGGTATAGGATTTTCTGCCTTATTGAGCGCTACCATAATTGCTGCTGTTGCTGCTGCTTCGGCACCCCTTAATCCAGCTATCGCTATGCGGACGCCATTTGCCATCGACCGTTCTGACATAAGTGGACCGCGCGATACTTTTATTGGCCCCTTTCCCGATTCAAAGATCACCACAAATTCACCTGCATCTTTTGGTATGGAATTGAGAAAATTCTGATTATATCGTCGGTATTGCGCAAGCAAATCTGTATCGCCGAAATAACTTGCCATCCTTTGCAAATCCTGATACACCAATGGCAAGCGATTATCCAATGCTAAAATCTGCTTATATTCCACATAAGCAAATTCCCTATCGTTATCATCTCGCTCAAGATCAGCGGTATTTTCAAAGGCTATGGCTGTGAGGTACTTCGCCATTTTATTTTGCTTATACGCCCCTCCACCAATTTGAACAAGCTCTCGTAAAAGATCATTCACTTTCTTGAAATCAACGCGTGCCTCCTCATTTTTCCCTAAGAGCATTCGTCCCAACCCTAAATACATGTGAATTAACACGCGCTCGTGATCTTCTCCCCGGTAATTGGTAGTCGTCTCGTTCAGCAGTAACGCTGCTGCTTCCTTGCTTATGCTAATTGCAATTTCTTGTGCCAGCTTCGCTGCATGGGTAAACACATTAACGCTTTTTTCATAATCGCCACCTGCATGGAGCATCGATCCCGCCTCCATCATAAACAGAAGTTGATCTTTCCCTTTTTCATTTATTCGCGGCAATAGCGAGCGCGCTGCTTCTAAATAATTCCCGCCATAAAAAGTTGTCTCTGCTTTACGAATCATCTCGTTGTAGTTGGTACTGCACAAAATTAGAAAAAAGAAAACAGAACACAGCGAAGCGACTATCATTGCGCGT
The DNA here is from genome assembly GCA_026419015.1 of Spirochaetota bacterium. Taxonomy (GTDB): domain Bacteria; phylum Spirochaetota; class UBA4802; order UBA4802; family JAGODF01; genus DYLV01. The sequence continues at coordinate 19,594 of JAOAAF010000006.1, read as the reverse complement.
TTCATTGTCTATCCCCTCACATATGAAAAAATCATTATATAACAGCTTTTCAACTACTTAATCAAAAACAACAAAACCGCTTTTTTCTCTAAAAATAAAAGAAAAAAGCGGTTTACCTCATCGTTTTACATAACACGTGAAGCTTGCCAAAAACTTAAAAGGAAACCCTCGTCGCACTGGATGATTTCAGAAACTCTTGCTGTTCATTCCACACTTCGACACGAGTTGCAGCCTCCACTAACTTAAGTGTGACCACTAAATATTGTATCTGCCTGTTGCCAACTCTTCGCACATTGTCGCGGATATCTCCCGTTAGCCACAAATTGGGTTGCTTCAACATTCCCACAGGAATGGCAGTTTCTGCATCGTACATTCCTGTCATCCCCTTTTCGATTTCCTCTATTGTATCCTTTGTCATCGTTTCATCGATGAACTTAATGCGCTTTTTAATAAGATTCGTCGCGATTTCATTTGCAATCATCTGCGTATCAATATGTTCCGAAGTGAGGTTTCTAAACTTACGCACCTGTAGGTATGCAGGTTTTTTATATTCGTCCTTCAAAAAAGAATACAATGAGCTAACCATTTTTGATACTGTTGTTTTTATTTCGCGCGGTCCCCACTCTCGTGAACCTTCATCCTTTGTAGCATCGAGATACTGCGTACGCCCACCACAACTCACTATTACTAATACAGCCAATACAAATACTCCCAATTTTTTCATACGATTCTCCTTAATTTGTTGTATTGTGTTAAAAATTATTATTTTTTTATATATGCTAACTTCCACCCATTAAGCTTTTCTAATTAAAGAAACGCGCAAAATTATTTTCACACTTCATGCAATATATTTACCAATACGAATTTCTGACTCTCAAAACACGTAAATAAATATACAACATATTAATTTCAATGGCAAGTATAATTTTATTTTGAATGAGATAAAAAAACAGAACATAAACGACAAATTTTTTTACGCCTTTTATTTGTATATTCTTTAAAATATGTTCAGTAGACGCGACATTTTCACGGTATTACATAGATTGCAAAAAACTAACTTAAAAAAAGATTCCACTTAAAATATGACAATTCGTAAAAATTAAGTTCCGACTCTTGCAGAAGGTTTTTTCAAGATACAGAAATTTCTTCGTAAATAAAGTCAGATTGAAATGAATAATTATAAAAAATTTTCTATAAATTTTTCAATTACAACCCCAAAGCTTTTATTAATAAACATTTCAATTGTTATTGATTAGAATTATTAATATCTATTTTAGCAACAGTGTAATACATGCAAAATATTTTACAAATTATGCATTCAACAGATCTCCACATCGCTTTCTCACATATGCCTTTTTAAAATTCTACAAAACTCGTTCTTAGAAGAGTTTTTATAATTTTGCAATATTATAAACAATCTCTAAAAGCATAACAATACTTCCTCCAAATATATGCGCGCTTTGTGTGCGAATGAATATCACATGTGGAAAAATAATCAATGCATCGCAACTTACAATAACAGGTTTTTGTCCGCGAATTGAAACTCTTGCTTTCCTTTTCAGCGATCGTTTAACGCGGCAACACCAGGCAACGTTTTCCCTTCAACGAGTTCAAGCGAGGCACCCCCACCTGTTGAAATATGAGACATTTTATGAGCTACCCCCGCTTTATTCACTGCCGAAACAGAATCGCCCCCACCAATGACCGTAATTGCAGGCAAATCGGCAAGCATTCGTGCGATCTGTTCTGTTCCAACCGCAAAAGGAGGAAATTCAAATACACCCATCGGACCGTTCCAAAAAACTGTCTTTGCACCTGTAAGTTCATTTTTAAAAAGCGAAAGCGTTTTAGGCCCAATGTCCATTCCAATCCAACCTTCATCAATGCTTTCTGTCTCAGTTACTTTCGATTCGGCATTTGCCGAAAATTCTTTTGCCTCAACATGATCAATTGGCAATAGTATTTTTACTCCCTTTTCAACTGCCTTTGCAAGAATTTCCCGCGCAGTGTTGAGCATATCGTCTTCAACGAGTGAATTCCCCACTGGCGTCCCTTTCGCCTTTAGAAACGTATATGCCATCCCTCCGCCAATAATGAGAGAATTCACTTTCGAAAGCAGACTCTCAAGCACTGCAATTTTAGACGAGACTTTCGCACCACCCACAAGTGCAACGAAAGGCTTTTCAGGCGATTTTATAATTTTGTCTTCGAGATATTCTAATTCCTTTTCCATCAAAAATCCTGCCACAGCGGGCAAAAACTTTGCAATTGTTTCTGTCGATGCGTGTGCGCGATGCGCTGTGCCGAATGCGTCGTTCACGTACACATCGGCGTAAGCTGCTAATGCCTTCGCCATCTTCTCTCTCTCCTGTGCATCTTTTGAGGTTTCTTCTTTATGGAATCGCGTATTTTCCAACATGAGGATCTCACCCTGTTTGAGACTGTGAACAATTGCATCCACTTCTGGTCCAAAACACGCGGGTGCAAATTTTACTGTTTTCCCTAACAGCGTTTCCAAATGTTTTGCCACTGGTGCCATCATGTGCTTGCCTTCTAAGTATTTCTTTTCATCAAATTGCTTTCCTTCTTTTTCTGCTTTCTCTTTTGCCTTTTGCATATCTTTTTTCGGATCACCTAAATGTGACATGAGGATCAAATACTTTGGCTTTTGTTCGAGGATATAGGTAATTGTGGGCAGCGAAGCCCTGATACGAGTATCGTCCTGCACTGCTCCATCTTTCATTGGTACATTAAAATCCACACGAAGCAGGACTCTTTTATCCGTAAGGTTAATATCGCGTACAGTTTTTTTCGATATGCTCATACTCGCTCCTCCTTGATAAGCAAATGATGGTTCTCCATACAAAATTATCTCACATGTAAAACATACAATTGCATATTTCAACTCGTTTTTCTTTCGAGTTTTTCCATTTTCAACGAGACAACTTTGGAAACACCTGGTTCTGCCATTGTAATGCCATAAATAACCTCTGCGGTGCTCATTGTCTTTTTATTGTGCGTTACAATTATAAATTGCGATTTTCGTGAAAATTCGCGGACCATTTTAATAAACCTGCCAATGTTTTCTTCATCCAATGGCGCATCGATTTCATCCAAGAAGCAAAACGGAGATGGTTTTTCCATATACGTAGCAAACAGAAGCGCAATAGCTACAAGCGCACGCTCCCCCCCAGAAAGCAAATTGATGTTTTTATGTTTTTTCCCAGGTGGTTGTACGATTATCTCTATTCCGCTTTCCAACACATTATCGTTATCGACAAGTTCAATCTCAGCATTCCCCCCCTCAAACAATTGTTTAAATATTTCTGAAAAGTTTTTTCTAATCGATTGGAATGTTTTCATAAACATTTCGATTGAGGTAGAATTAATCTCCTCAATCACTGAAAGGATATCGTCTCTGGCTTTTTCGATATCTTTTTTTTGATTAATATAATAATCAAATCGCTTTTTCAGATCGCGATATTCCTCTATTGCAAGATTGTTTACTGGACCTAAATCCTGTATTTTCTTTTTTAGTTCTTGAATATTTTTCTGTAATTCCATCACTTCGGATTCGGAAATAACAATGTTCTTTAAATCTGAAACTTTTTTTTCATGCTCAGTCCATAGATATTCTTCGATTCTTTCAAGTTTAAAATTTATTTCTATTAGATCTTTATCGAGATCGCCAATTTTTTCAACTATTTTCCTCAACATCTCCATATCTTTACGGGATACATTTTTTCTCCCTTCTATTTTGCTCTCAATTGCAGCGCGCTTTTCAACAAGCTGGCGAATATCTCGATTCAACTCTTCTGTTTTCTCACTATACTGCATGAGGCTTTTTTCCCACTGTTCAATTTCATTTTGGCAGTTGGAAATGATTAAATCGCACCGTTTTATTTCTTCTTTGTGAGATTCAATTTGTCGCTCAAAATCTGCAATTTGCCGCACTAATGTTTCGACATGTTTCTCTGTCCACGCCATTTCTGTCTCGCGCCGCGCCACATCTTTTTCCAAACGAACTATCATTTCTTTAATATCATCGAGTTCGCATTGCTCTCTTCTAATCAACTCTTCAAGGTACAAATTCCTCTCTTTAAGATTCTCTATGCGCTGCAACTCGCTTTCTATACTTTTATCTAACGATTCTTTTTGAGCATGAATACCCGTGCGATCAAACAATATTGACCGAAATCCATCTTCAAAGCTTTCAAAAATGATAAGATCGCTTGCGAGCGCTTGCACGTCGATTTCTTTTAGCACTGCCAATGCACCCTCGCAATCTCCTGCTTCGCACAACAATTGGCAATGGTGTAATTTTGCTCCAATTTGTTGAATCGTTTCGTGAATTCTACCTCGGACAACTTGTCGCTTTTCTTCAGAATCAGCGAGCTCTGCCTTCCGCTTTTCGATCGCATCGATTAATTTTTTTACTACCTCATTGAGATTTTCTCGCAACTCTTCAACATGTCTCTCAATTTTACCAATCAATTGTTTATTTTTTTCAATTTCATTACGGGAATTGGCTATCAATTCTACTTTTCGCCGTTTGGTTTCGTTAAAAGCGTTAATTTTTTGGCGGTCCTCCTTCAATTGCTCGCGAATAGAAAGCATCGATTGCTCGCTTTTATTTTTTTCCTCAATCACGCGCGAAAGGCTTTCCCGCCGTTCCGCAATTTTTTTTTCAATTTCAAGCTTGCGAAAATTCTGATTTTCTATCTCTTTTCTATTTTTTTCTGAGCGGACGTCAATATCTTCAATGCGAATCTTATTCGCATGCAACTCCTTATCGAGTTCAAACAGGCGAAGCTGAATATCATTTTTTAATTTCTCATCTTCCTCATTTTCTGACGATATTTTAGAAACCCTCGCAGAAATCTCTTCTCTTATTCTCTTTAATTTTTCAATTTCTTCTATAAGATTTCTTCTTCGAGTTGAAATTTCAGTGTAGCGCGCAAGGTGATATTTTACATCGTAATCGGCAAGCTCAGCTCTAAGTGCCAAATATTTCTTGGTTTTTTCTGCTTGCTTTGCCTTCAGCTCTTTCTCCCTTTCTATTTCTTTAATAATATCATTAATCCGTTCCAAATTTGCACTTGTATCTTGAAGTTTTTTCAATGATTCTTTTTTTTGCAATTTGTATTTCGATATCCCAGCAGCTTCTTCAAAAATAACTCGGCGATCCTCTGCACTTGTCGATAAAATAAGATCAATCTTACCTTGTTCCATAATCGAATAATTCGCTTTTCCAATCCCTGTATCCAGAAAAAGCTGATCGATATCCTTTAATCGAACGGGAGACTTATTGATGAGATACTCCGATTCTCCATCGCGAAATAGCCTGCGTGTTATTGTGACAGTGGGAGAATCAAAATTTAAAATTTTCTCGGAATTATCGATAGTAATTGAAACTTCGGCTAAGGAAAGCGGTTTGCGAATTTCTGTACCAGAAAAAATAACATCTTCCATACGCGTGCCGCGGATCGCTTTCGCATGCTTTTCACCCAAAACCCATCGAAGAGAATCGACAATGTTCGATTTGCCACATCCATTGGGCCCTACAATGACAGTTATGCCTGGACCAAATTCGATATGAGTTTTCTCAGGAAACGATTTAAATCCAAATAAATCGATCGATTTAAGGTACATGGAATTAACTCATTGACACTTATCTGTGAATTTTGGAAAATAGTGAAAAATCCCAAAGTGCGGGATATCCCACATGAAAAAGCAATTACGAAACGCAAACATATTTGCGGCAAGCATAATTTTAAAAAACATCCCTCCTCTTATACTCAATATTTTTTTTATAAGCAGTCTTTCTATTTTCTGCTGTACATCTTATGAGCAAACAGCAAACTACCGCCACATATCATATTTTGAAGGAAATTCGAGCCGATCCGAAAAATCAGATCAAAAAATAGCGAACTCGCCAACATGGCAAATTTTTTTCAGCATGCTTAAGCCAGAAAAATGCATTAAAATAGTATTCACGTCAAAAACAGAGATAGAAACGCTTAAAGGTACTATCGTAAACGAAATCATTTCGTATTTCATCGTTGAAAAGCTCATCGATATTTCGCGATACAACTTCGATAAAAAAAATATTTTTTACGAAATTGGGAAAAATTTCGACCTCAGGTGGAACACCAGCCAGATTGCAATAATATGCACCGACGACAATGACCCCTTGAAAAAATTAGAACCTGGATTATATCGCATTCGGTTTACTGGTTTTAAATCATCGGATTTCAATTATCGCATTGAAATTTTTTCCCATCACGAGCAAGTTAAATTCGGCCTGTAAATCTCACTCATTTTCATAAGACTTATTTTCCCTGCACAAGAATTATTCTCTAAATCACTGAAGGGGATCTTAATTTAATCTGTGCCTTATCCGTGCCACCGACTGTTTCATTGAAAGATGCGTCCAAAAAATAGTTTACTGCCCAATACAGCGAAGAGTTATCTAATCACATCGCGATACTACCAAATCTCTTAAGAAATTACTTCTATACCATAAATGAGACTTTTTTCTTTGTCCAAAACTCAACACATTATATAGCCAACAAACAAAATAAAAAATTATAAAAACTTGAATTATTAAAGCGTTTAATCCTTTGGTATGAGTTTATTAACCATCTCTCGTTGTATTTTTCGATACTCAAGTGGCGATAGTCCCATTACCTTCGCAAATGCTCTGTTAAACGTGCTTAAACTTTCAAATCCAACTGCATAGGCAATTTCAATTATTTTTTCATTTGTGCGGATAAGGCGTTCCGCAGCCATTTCTACCCGTAACCGATTAATATAATCGCCAATTTTTTCACCCGTTATGAGTTTAAATGCTTTGCCCAAGTGATCGGGATTAATATCTAAATGTGCAGCCAAACCCTCTCGCGATATATCCGATGTGAAATTGTTTTTTATATAGTCAATTGCCTTTTGCACCTTTTGTTCAGTTGCGAATGATATTGCCTCCCTCGCATACATACCTTTCTCTCTCCCGCTTCTCCCCATCTGAGAAAGGCTTTTTAAAAATAACGAAATTACCTGCACATCGCTTTTCGATAATTTCCCTTGACTTCCTTTATTTTCGATAACTAATACTCCAATGATCGATTCATCGATTGAAAGGGGAAATGCAATAAACTCCCCATGTTCGAGCGATTCATTCTCTTGTTTATTTTGTACGCACATTTCAACAATAGAATTCACTTCTTCGTACTTCCCTTCGACTAATCCTCGATTTGCCACAATGTGTTGCGAAAATTCATGTTCGCGAACGAGTACAAACACCCCACAAGGCGAACCAGAAATGTCCATCACTGTTTCGAAAGTTTTCGCGAGCATCTCCTCATATCCACTCTTTTCCACTAGCTCCCGCGCTGCTTGCGCATACAAAAGAGGTCGAACTTTATCCAAGTACCGCTCAATAGGAGTTTTTTCATCGAATTGATTAACTCCAAGAAGTTGACAAATTTTTGCTCCATACGCTTCACATCGTACTTCTACGCACAAACGATACGCTTCTTCGAAAATTGATCGGGCATCCATTTCATGTCCGCATTGCAAATGGAAATTACCCAATGCAACAAGCGCGCGAATTTGTTCAAAAGGCCGCAGCGCGCGTTTTGCATGCGCGATCGCTTTTTGGAAATATCGATAGGCTTTTTTGTTTTTCCCCAAAATCGCGTAATACCGTGCAATCGCGCAAAGAGCCGCTGCATGATGTGTTGGCCAATTGCGGGTCTTTGCGATTGCTTCTTTACATGCTTTGACAATTTTTCTTTTTGTTATATCTTTTCCCATCTCGCGGGAATTCGAAAAATACTTTTCAATGTACGCATGCGCTAGATTTGGATATACAGGAACGATATATTGCTTGAGAAAATTATTCTTCTCGTGAAGCTCTTTTGCCTTTTCAAAATATTCAATTGCATATGTCACATTTCCCATTTCGTATTCACAACACCCAAGTTCATTGAGTGCCGAACAATAATTAAACCATATTTCTTTGTGCTTGCTTAAATCTCGCGCTCGCATAGCATACTCTCTCGATTTTTCCACATTTCCCTTCTCCCGATAGTACTGAGAAAAATATATTAGCGCGGCACCCAGCGAATAATCATCGCCACTCCTTCTGCTCACCTCATAGTATTCATCGTTTATTTCGATTGCTCTATCGTATTGTGCGGTATAATAATAGCAATGCTCAAGGCCGTTTAACACCATTGCGTATTCCTTTAAATCGCCCAATTCGTGAAAAATATTTTTCGCCTTTTCGAAGTATGTTATCGCTTCATCGAACATTGCCTGCCATTCATAATAATAGCCAAGCAATTCGAGCGTTTTTGCTAAACCCCATCGCGAACCAAGGCTTTCGTTGAGATTTTGAGCCTTTCGCAAATATTTCTCTGCAATGGAAAAAAAGGGAATAGACATATAAAGTGCACCAACTGCATAATAACTTGTTGCGAGTTCTGCAGACGGACCAATATGTTTTTCCGAAATATTAAGCGCATGAAAATTCGACCACACAAGTTTAAGTGGGCTATTCAATGCGTACGTCATCGCCAATGGTTCTAAAAACTCAACGATCTGCCGGTACCGTTGAGTTTCTGCACCCGGTCTTCTTTTTACAAATATAAACGGTAACGCGACGTGGATAAAATGTATTCCCAACTCCTTCACAAGCGCAAAAATAATCCCGATTTTCGAGAGAGGAACAACATCTCCCAATATGGAAAGGCCCTTTGCCGCATGCGCCTCACAGTTTTTCCAATCGGCTTTTCGATAATATGCGGTACACAGGATGAAATGCGCGTAAGCTCGTTTTTCCTTTGTTGCGAGTGCTGGTAAAATTTCATGTAAAATGTCAATTGCATCATCGCATTCACCCACCATCACCGCTACGTTCGCTAATTCCAATTTACATTCAATCATCTGTTCCCCATCATAAACGCCAATATTTTTCAGCGCTTCAATGGTTCTGCGATAAAAGCGTTCAGCATCGCGATATGCATGCTTTTCCTTAGAAATCTTCGCCGCAGCATATAAATAGCGCGCTGCATTTTGAAAATCATTCGCCTCCCAAAAATGGTGAGCAATTTCGAATGCGTAACTTTCATTTGATTCCTCCATCGATGCCAATGCGCGCGCAACCATGCGATGAATTTCCATTTTCCTTTCAAAGGGGATGTTGTCTAAAAATATTTCCTTTACTCGATCGTGGATAAATTGGACAGTGTGCGTCTCATCATCTGATTCTGTAAAAATATGCGCGCGGCGGGCTTTTTCAATTGCACAAAAGATATCCTCTACATCGCTATCGAGAATTTCTGAAATCAAATGGCAATCAACTGCCTTGCCAATAACTGCAGCGCATTCAATGACGATTCGCTCTTTTTCACCAAAGGATTGTACCTGTTCGATGATCAAATTGAAAAGAGATGGGAAAACATCTGATGGTCCCGTTTCAGGCCGGTATTCCCAAACAGCACCATCGAACGCCAGTAAATTGTTTTCGACCATGTTTTTCAATACCGCTTGTGCATGCAATGGATTTCCACCGCTCATTTTCCACACTTCTTTGGCAAGCTTTTTCACGCGTTCCCGCTCCTCTCCAATCATCTCGGCAACAAAGCCTTCCATGTCAATTTCATCGAGGGGATGAAGGAAAATTGTATCATCAACCAACTTGACGAAATCGCTTCTGTGAGATTCCATAAATCCTCTATCTTCGTCGCGCACCGTACATACCATCATCATGCGCAAATTTGCACAATGGCCTACCAATTCTTCTATTACGCGCATGCTCCCTTCATCGATCCACTGAAAATCATCCACCAACAAAACAATTGCCTGCCCAAGTTTTTCGAACGCACATAAAAAGCGCACTATTGTGGGTATGGGATTTCGCACCTCTTCGGTCTTCTCACATGTATCGCCGGCCGTTATATCCGATAAAATTTCTTTTAAATCGGGGTGGATTTTCGAAATAAATTCGCAACTTGCAATTGCGCAAGCACTGCATAACTTTCGAATGTTGTCCTTTGTCAATTCGTCACCAGTACGGTAAAACGCAAGGATCGAATCAAACAACCCATAAAGCGCCGAATAAGGTGAGTAAATTAACTCGCGATGACATTTTGTCTGAAAAAAAATTCCACCTTTCTGCAACACCTTTTCGCGAAACTCTTCGCATAACCTGGTTTTCCCAGATCCCGACGGACCAATAACCAAAACCGCATTTCCCATCCCTTTCTGGGCGTGTAAAAAATTATTGCAAAGCAAATCGATTTCCTTTTTGCGCCCATAGAGCGAAATTCGATAATTAACATGGAGAGATTTTTTTTCTCCACCTATACGGAAGTTTTCCTTCCCCTCAATTACGCGTTGAAGATCTGAAACTAATGCTTCCGCGTTGGGATATCGCTTATTGGGTTCTTTCTGCAATAAACAGAGCACAATTTCCTGGAGAACTTCTCCTACATCGGGATTTATATCCCGTGGCTTTACAAGATCATCGAAAAACACCAATGCATGAAGATTTTTTGCATCATAAGGAAATCTTCCCGTTAAAAGTTTGTACAACATCACCCCAAGCGAAAACAGATCGCTCTTTTCGTCAATTGGACGCCTAATCACACCTTTTTGTTCTGGTGGGAAAAATGGCATTATTTCTTCGATGAGATCCTCAGGATAGTTGCTCGGCCAATCTATAATATAGACAAAACCAAATCCGTGTAACGCAACTTCAGTACCCTTCTCGCCCACAAAAACAAACTCTGGTACCAATGCGCGATGCAATATCCCACTCTGATGAACATAGGCAAGTGCGTGAGCGATATTTCTTACGAGCTCTGCTTTCTGAGCCACGGTGTAGTTACTCACAACTCCTGCGTTGCACAGTTCCTTTAATGATCTCCCCTCAAAACGTTCATACACAATATATCCTCTTTCAAAGAATTCTCCGACTTCAATAACTGGAAGCAATGCCCAATGGGAAAGGTCGATTAACTTCGCTCCCACATTTTTAAACCGAATGACATCGCTCACACGGCGGGACATGAGCGAACCTGAAATCAGATGAATTTCAACTGGATGATCCGCGATTACATCTTTTCCCCAATATCGCGTATAGAGCGCATTCTGGGAAACGATGTTCTCAAGGTAATACTTTTTATTAATTAACTTTCCTACCAATTCCATGCGAAATCGCTATGATCCCCAATTCTCCTTTAGTTTATTATACAACGCTTCAAAATAAAATCTACACAAAAATATTATAAAATCTTTATTTCTCCAATTTATGCTTGATATTAATTTTGCCATCCATAAATACAATACGCATCGCGAAGAAGGCAACTATGAATTCACCGTGGATTTCATTTTTATATCAATATTGCATTAGCGGCATTGTGTTTATCGTGGGAATTGTATTAGCAATTCGTAAAGGCGCAATCAACTTGCGATATCCCCATGATCGGTGGACTGTGGTACAACTCGTTTTAGGCTTTTTTGCGATGATTTTTTTTCATTGTGCACTGTTAATTGCCGCAGGTGTCTGATATGATTCGCGGAACATCGCTGGACATTGTCGTAATAATCGCATATTTTATTGTCATTTTGGGTTTTGGGGTTCTTTTTGGAAAATATGCACGGACCACGCGGGATTTCTTTTTTGGCGGTCAGCGTTTCAGTTGGTGGATCATCGCTGCCAGTTGCATCGCAACCACAGTTGGTTCATATAGCTTCATAAAATATTCTGCAGTTGGCTTCAGTTACGGAATCTCATCGACAATGGCATATCTCAACGATTGGTTTCTGATGCCGCTCTTTGTTCTTGGGTGGATGCCGATCATTTACTTTTCCAGGGTTGGATCTATCCCCGAATATTTTGAGCGACGCTTCGACAAAAAAACGCGCATTGCGGGAACAATCGTGTTGCTCATTTACCTTATTGGATACATCGGCATTAATCTGTACACGATCGGTGTTGCCTTTCATTCAATGCTCGGTTGGGATGTGATGACCACCGCCATTTTAGTCTCCGCTGTATGCGCGATATACATGCATGCCGGTGGACAAACTTCAGTAATAATGACCGATCTTGCACAAAGCATCATTCTCATCGCAGCGGGAATTTTGGTTTTTGCGCTTGGCATTTCCGAAATAGGGGGGGTTTCGCGGTTTTGGGATTCGCTTGCGCCATCTTTTCGCGCCCCTTTCACCGGCCTTCTTGAACCATCCCGATTTAGCAGCGCAGGAATTTTTTGGCAGGATGCATTTGGCAGTTCGATCGCATTTTATTTTATTAACCAAGGAGTGATTATGCGTTTTATGAGCGTGCGCTCCATGGCAGATGGCAAGCGCGCTATTTTTTTCGTTGCGCTATTCCTTATGCCATTAGCTGCGTTTGCCGTTGCAAATGCGGGATGGATTGGCCGTTCAATGGTAAACCTCGGAATGCTCCCGGAAAATAGCGATCCAAATCAAATTTTTGTCATCGTTGCTTCGAAACTTTCCTCTCCAGGCGTATTCGGATTTATTATGGCAGCTCTTACTGCCGCGCTTATGTCGACGGTGGACACCCTCGTCAATGCAGTGAGCGCTATTAGCGTAAACGATATCGTGAAACACATAACCCCGAATCGCGATGATTCCTATTATTTGAAGTGGGCACGCATTATATCTCTCCTCGTGGCATTCGTGGGGATTTTGCTTGTTCCCCTTTTTATGCAATTCGAATCAATCTATGTAGCGCATGGTGCGTTCACCGCTGCGGTTACACCACCGATGATCGTTGTGATTATTTTCGCAGCATTCTGGAAGCGCTACACGAGTGCCGCAGCTTTCTGGACGATCGTCGGTGGGGCAATCCTCGTTGCGCTTTCCATCAAGTTTCCACTGCTCATCAAACCATTTGCCCATGGAATTGCTCCCGAAGGGTACGAGTTTATGAGAGCGCTTTACGGCATCGCAGTGTGTGCAACAATCGGCGTGGCGGTAAGCCTTTTTACAAAATCCAAAAAGGAAGAAGAACTCATCGGTCTGATTGTCGATTCGATTGAAGAAGCAAAACGCCTTTTCAAAGGTGGAAAACCCGCACACGATCATGTACCGGGAAAACCAATTCGCGGCATTTTGCATGTCGATACCATCGAAGGCATTCGCGTGAGCAAAAAAGCGATGGAACAGCTTATGGCAGAAGAAGGCGATCTATTATACGTATCCGACGCGCGATGGTGGTTAGGAGGACTTCGTTCCGTCCATGCGATTGCAGCTTTTCCACACGATCTTTCTGATGAAATTGTAATTCTTTCGAAGAAAAATGCGCAGGAGGGAAATCTTGATCCGCAAAGGCCTGTGCGAGTGGTGAAAGTACTGTAACGAAACGCGGATATACACAGTGAGATGCACAATTTCCCGTAGCGGAGATTTAAATGAATAAAAACAAGTGGAAAATATTGCGTGCAAGCGTTCTCACAATCGCCTTGCATGCAGCTTTCCTTACTTGCAAAAATCCAAAAAGCACTGCTGATTTCCATCTTTTTTGGCAGGGCAACGGATACACCCATAAAATATTCAACGATACCATTGCGCCATTAACTCACGCAGTGTGGAGCACCTCACACCATACATCAACAGCAACGGTTGTGGGGAGCATTGGTCCAAGCCACTACCAACGCGCGCTTGCCGGATTTATTCAAAATACCGATGTTGCCCGCACGATGCAGAAAGCAATTGCTGAAGGAGTGAGCATAATTTTGGTTATTGGCGATGGCTTTGGCGTATCGCATTTGTCATTGCACCACTTCGCAACCATCGCAACAAAAGAGAAACGAACGAATTCGTTCGATGTGATTTTAAAAAATGGCACGCTGGGGTTGTGCCATACCTATACCCATTCGCAACTCGTTACCGATTCTGCCGCTGCAGCAACAGCGCTCGCCTGCGGGGTAAAAACAACAGTAGGCACAATAGGGATTGGACCCAATGGAGAAAAGCTTGAAAGTGTGCTAAAGAAAGCGCAAAAAAAGGGATTTAAAACAGGCATTATCACCGACACCAATATCACGGATGCAACCCCCGCGGGCTTTTATGGGCAGGTAAAAAGCCGCGACGAAGAAAATGTGTTAGCGGAACAACTTGCTACCGCACAAATTGACGTAGTCCTCGGCGGAGGTGCTTCTCATTTTATCCCTCAACGCACTACCGCTTCACAACACGCGCTTTTAAAGGGAATCGCAATTGACGGGCAATCCAAACGAACCGATGATTTTGACCTCATCTCGGCAATGCATAAGAGAGGTTATTTGGTGATTGTAAATAAAAAAATGCTCCACAATAATTATAAAAAAGCGCAAAAACTTTTTGGATTATTTTCAGCAGGGACGATGAATTCGCGCATCGACCGCGATGATGAAAACACAGGGGAACCATCGATACCGGAAATGGCAAATGCCGCCTTGCACATCCTTTCGAAAAACAAGAAACGTTTTTTTCTCGTAATCGAGTGCGGCAAATTGGATTACGATTCCCACGACAATGATGTTGGGGCAACTATAGCAGCCTTGCGCGAAATGGAAGAAGTGCTGGCGCTATGTTTAAACTATTATCAAAAAAATTCATCACAAACGCTTCTCGTTTTTACGGGCGATCACGAAACGGGGGCACCAGCGTTCAGTTATTATGAGATAAGGGAAAATGCAGATGCCACAAAAAATGCATCGGGATACTCGTTTCCCCCAATCGATCAACTAAAATACTATTTTCACCAAAAGCAATCTCTGCGAAAAATTTTATTTGAATCAAAATCCCCAGAAGAGCTACAGAAAAAGCTAAACGAAAATTTCCCTAAAAAATTCTCTCGCGAAGATGTCGAGAAAATTTTTCAGACACTACATTGATGAACGACAATAACAGTCATCAGAAAGCGGAAAAAAGATTTAATTGTTAAAAAAATTCATTTACAAAATAAAATAATGCTAATAAATGCCGCTTACGGAAAAATTGGCAAATATTAAAATCTATGAAATTATAGAAAAGAGGTATTGCATATGAATTTTTCAGAAACATCGCGCGAAGTGTTTCAAGTCGACGAAAAAACCAAGCTACTTACCTATATTTGGATGCCCAAAACGAAACCCCGGGCAATTTTGATTGGCATCCATGGAGGGATGGCGCATGCTGGCGATTGGGTGACGCCTGCTCTCTTCTTTATGAAAAAAGATATCGCAACCTATGCTCCCGATCTGCGATGGCACGGCACCTATCCCCAATACAATCCAGGCGGGAAGGTCTATTTCCACATCGATTCATACGACCAATATGCAAACGATGTGGCAAAATTCGTAGGATGGGTAAAATCCCGACATCCCGGAATTCCAATTTTCATCATCGCACATTCCAACGGTGCGCTCATTGCACTTTACTATGGCCTCACCATCGGACAGGATGAAGATATTAAAGGTTTCATTCTATCCTCGCCATGGCTAAAAAACAAGGTGGAAGTTCCTCCAATACTTCTGAAGCTTTCAAAAATTCTGGTGAAAATTGTTCCCACACTTGCCATAAAACCTGAGCCGCTCATCGGTAAACTTACGCACGATAAAGATATTACCGCACGCCATTACGCCGACGAGGCAGCCGGGCTGAGAGGAACTCATGCTTCGGTTCGACTTGGCGTTGAATCCATGAAGACCCAGGAATGGGTGCTCAATAACATCGCATTTTGGAAAAAATTTCCGGTATTTGCGGTGGTTGCGGGTCAAGACATGCTTGCAGATCCCGAGGTTAGCGAATCTGCATTGAAAAAAATTCCCGCAAAGCTTTTAACATATCATCGGTATGAGGAAAACTACCACGAGAATTTTAACGAGCTAAACAGAGAAAAAATTTTTATACAAATTTCGCAGTGGATCAATAAGATTTTATCCGAAAAAACCGACCAAACAACATCATCAAAAAAGGGAACAACGCACAAATCGAAACAATCAAAACGCAAAAGGTAACGAATTTATCCAAAAAACGCTGCAAATCGCAACGCGGGTATAGGATTACCCGCTTTTTTTTGCAAAAATCATTCCGTTGGGGGTCAGAGCCTATTTGCAACGATAAAACATGAAACATTGGTATAGAAAACAAAATCTGTTGACATAAAAAAGATTTACCCCCATATCTTATGAGAGCGATTTATGAATGAATCAACAAAATTATTGTTAAAAAAACATGGGTGGCGCATTGACCGAGCTATCCACAATTACGTGTATTTCAGATGGTATTATCCATATGTAAAATTAGTGAGTATATTCTTGCGAGCACTTCAATATCTCACGTGGTTAAAACCGCTAAAATATGCGGGAATGATGGTATTCAACCGCTATCACTCAAAGGTGTTAACCTTCCGCGATACAAAAAAAATCCTTTCATTGAAAGAAGATATGCGCATCATTGCTGATATTAATAAAAGAATTGTGCCATTCAAATACGCTCATAAAATTATCTTTCAAGATCCTGAGTTTATTGTTGTAATGGACTGCCCCTGTAAAAAATCGCTTCGCGCTCCTGCGGATACAATTAATTCATGCATTGCTGTTGGGAGCGGTACTGGCACATTCTGGCTTGATGCATGTAAAAAATACAACCCGAGAAAAATAACACAAAAGGAAGCGCTGGCAATTGTAAAAAAATTCAGATCAAAAGGGTACATTACCCAAGCTTTTTTTAAAGTTGCCACGGGGGGCAGTACTGGCGTCATTTGCAATTGTCATCCTGCTACCTGTGTGAGTTTACAAGCATCTCGCATTGCAAAGAAAATCCACAAAAACCTTACCATGAACGCACAATCGGGTTATTCGATAATGCACGATAACAAAAAATGCACACGCTGTGGCACGTGCGATACTGTGTGTCATTTCAATGCAATCCAAATTACGAATAATGGGCGATTGTATCACATCAATGAGTGCATGGGATGCGAGTTGTGCGTCGAATCGTGTTCCGCTGGTGCGCTTTCTTTATACGTTGATCCTCAAAAACCCATCCCCTTGGATATTGATCTTATTAAAGATGCAAAGAAAAAGGATTAATCATTCTTTAGATTTTGAATTGACATTCGTTTCGCAATAGTCAATATTTGGTATAATTAAAAATTAAGGGAGTGAAGTTAATGTCGATAAAATCGAAGATACGTACAATCCCTCATTTCCCAAAAGAAGGGATTATGTTCCGCGATATTACCACATTGTTAAAAGACGCCGAAGGTTTCCAATTTACCATCAACAGTTTTACTGAACGATACAAGGACGTTCCGATCGATGTGGTTGTTGGAATGGAAGCGAGAGGATTCATTTTAGGTGGGGCGGTTGCGCATCAATTGGGGAAGGGATTCGTTCCTATTAGGAAAAAAGGCAAACTTCCAGCAAAAACAGAATCATACGAATACGAGTTGGAATATGGGCGTGATAAAATAGAAGTACATATCGACTCGATCAAGCCAGGCGACAAAGTGCTTCTCGTCGATGATTTGCTTGCGACGGGCGGAACGGCATTAGCAGGTGCTAAACTTATCGAAAAGTTGGGTGGCGTGATTGTGGAAATGGCATTCATTGTCGATTTGCCAGACGTTGGGGGGCGAAAACGTTTAGAAGAGGCTGGATATAAAGTATTCGCTCTCTGCGAATTTGAAGGCGATTAACCGAGGCAAAAAATGCCATTTGATGATCTTATCGATTATTGTATTGAGGCAGAAGAAAAATCCGGCATTGCGGGGAATGCAAGTGAGCTTTTTCGACTATCCCTCAAAGAGTACTTTTTTAAAAAAGAATGCAATGAAAGTAAAAACTTTTCAAATTTTTTAGATAAACTGGAAATGCCACCTTCTCTTAAAAGCATACCTTCCTTATTCAATATTGACATCGAACGGTTGCGCGAGGAAGTAGATGGAGAAATTGTCAATGAATCTCTGTGCGGGCGCATTTTCCTCTCACCGGCATACTTAAAATCATTTTATCCGCATCAGCCACCCTCTTTTAACCAGATGGCTCCCGAAATGCGCGCAGAAGTGTTAAACAAAATTAAAGAAACAAACAGAGAAATCATCTCCGCTTTCGAAAAGATGAAATTCGATTTTGAAGCAGACCGCAACAGAAAAGTAGTGCAAATTGTTGCTTTTATAATTAAAAACATTCATAAAAAAACTGAATATCCGTTAAACCGACTGGAGAAAAAAGCGCAGGAGGTGATTGCGGAAATCTTCCCATCCCACAACGAGATTTATACCGCAAATCAGAAACAAAACAGCGAGCTTTTAGACGAAGGGCGGGTGCGCGATCTCATTAAAGCGTTTTTTGCAATCAGAAAGTATCAGGAAATAAACGAAATAATAAACTTATACAAAAAAGAGCTTGAGCGGTACAAAAAGCGAACGCTGCGAGCCAGAAAGTAACTTGCAAAACCGATTTTCAACGATGAAACTTTTTAAAATCAACGACATGTGTTATTGTGTGGCAATCGATGAAAGCCTCTCATGCGCATTTGGTTCTCCGCCCGAATGGATAAAATCTGCAAAAGGGTTCCCATTTCCTTCATATATTTTTCTGGGAGATACGATTTTATCACAGGGAACAAACTTTTGCGAAGTTGAATTTCCAGTATACCGTAATTTTTTCTTTAACAGACAAAGGAAAACTCACATCGTGGCACCTGCTCATGTAATCGAAGTTTTAAAACCTATCCTCGATGAAGCAATTTTCGGGCCTTCCGAATATGAAAGCAACTTTAATTCCCAAAAAGCTGAATATTACGCAGACTATTTGGCTTTGCGCGAAGGTTTTTCTTTTTCTGGACGAAAACTTCTTTTGCCAGACTTTCTAAGCTTTGAAAATTACGATAACAATACCTACCAGCTTGGCCTTGTGACTGTGAAAAAGATTGATTGCAATTCCTTTCTCATAACAAAAGGGCGAGAAGAAATTGCAATTGAATTGAAAGAACAAACAAATACCCCAAAACCAACGTCTACGGTCCAGAAAAGAACAAATAAAAGACAGGGTACTGTAACATTATATTGTTTCGATTCAGGTGATGGTTTTTCACCAGCAAAGGAATGTTCCTCGTTTATGCTTGGGATTGGCGAGAGCTACTTGTTGTTTGATCCAAATTATAGTTCATTCGATTCATATCATGCATTAAATTTAAATATTAATGAGTTAAAAGGAATTTTCATTTCACACATTCATGCCGACCACGAGGAAGGGTTATATCGATTTCTCCATGCGTATCCTCATATTCCCGTCTATGCGGCGGGTGAAGTAGCAAAAAGCTTAGAAAAAAAGATCAGATTTTTTTTGAAAAATAGTTCGCATTCGTTTATCATAAACAAACTCCCTATGTGCGAACCATCACCGCTTGGAGAACTTAATGCAGAAGTTTTTTGTGAGTACGGATTTCATTCTATTCCTTCGGCAATGATGAAATTTCGTTTTTTCGATATCGATCCTGTTTGCTATCTATTCGGCTATTCAGGCGATACGCTATACGATCCCGTGCGATTTCGCGAAGAACGATTTCCGCCCTTGTATCG